>NZ_JBFUGW010000019.1:0-42020 GCF_056402735.1 Rhizobacter sp. P3_C12 | reverse complement strand
AGCAAGCACAGCGCAGCGTCCGGGGCGAGACCCGGCAGCAGCCTCACGCAGTGAGAAAGAAAAACGGACCCCGAGAGGTCCGTTGAAAGCACTTTTCAGCGCCAGGAGGAGATCAAGAAAACAAAAGTCGCTAACTCACACTACCCAGGGAAGAACAGAAATCGTTGAGAGGTTGTCGGCCATCCCGCGGCCGACTTGAGCGCACGGCTCAATGCATCTGGATGCCACCCGAGGCCTTGCCCTTGCCGGCACGGGCCGGCGGGTTGCACAGGCCGCACACGTAGTGCTTGGAGATCTCGTGCGGGTGGCTGACGAAATGGCCGCCGCACTTCGAGCACTTGGTCATCGTCAACATGCCGTTGTCGACGAACTTCACCAGGCGCCAGGCGCGGGTCACCGAGAGCAGCGCTTCCAGGCCCTGCGCCTGCGTCTGCTCCGAGTACAGCTGGTAAGCCTTGATGACGGTGTCGATCTCGTCCATCTCGGCCACCTTGTTCAGGTATTCGTGGATGTTCAGGAACAGCGAGGCATGGATGTTCGGCTGCCAGGTCATGAACCAGTCGGTGGAGAAGGGCAGCTGGCCCTTGCTCGGCGACTTGCCGGAGACTTCCTTGTACAAGCGCAGCAGGCGCTCGTAGGACAGGTCGGTTTCAGACTCCAGCACCTGCAGGCGCGCACCCAGGTTGATCAACGTCACGGCGCGTTCGATCTGCTTGGCTTCGGTCAGGATGCTCTTGGTGCGGGTCATGTCTCTCTCCGGAATCTTGTGTGGTTGTGGCAGCTGCGGCGGTCGCGAGGCTCAGGCAGCTTCGTGGTGGCGACCGGCCATCAGGATGCTGGCGTGCAGGCGGCTCGTCGTGTCGTTCGAGGCAGCCTTGCCATGGTTGGTCAGCAGGCCCCACACCAGGTCGTCGTCCATGCGGAAGCGGCACAGCAGCGTGTTGCTGGCAGCCACCTTCATCATCTGCGCCGGCGTCAGCAGACCGATCAGGGAAGCGCTCTCGTCGCTGATGCCCAGGCGGTACAGCGCTTGCTCGCGGTCGCTGCGGATCAGGCTCTGGGCCAGCATCAGGTACGACAGGTTGGCTTCACGGATTTCGGTCAGGATTTGGTCGGCGTTCATGTCTCGTTCCTTGGTGTGTGTTGCGGGTTACTTGCTACTTGTCTCAACGTGGAACGAATTGTGAAGACGCAAGATGGACCCAAACATCAGGTCAGTTCTGTCGCTTGAGTCCAGCTTCTTCCATGCCCCCTGTCAGGCAAATTCCTACACGGCTGCCGGGGAAGCTGAAGCGCGAACGCAAGTGCTTGTCGCAGAACGAAAAAAAGACCGCCTGGGCGGTCTTCTCCGGTAGGTAAAGAGGGTTTTTCAGGCAGGTTTCAGGCCGACAAGGCCGCCAGGTCGGCCGCGTAGGCGTCGGACATGTCGTCCGGCAGCGCGAAATCGGCCCGCATCACCCGGGCGGTGGTGCGCTCGCGCAGCGAGGTCTCCATCTTGGCCAGCACGACGCGCATGAAGGCGGCGCGCTCCTTCGGGCATTCGCGCAGCGCGTCGTCGAGGTAGTGGAACTGCGCCAGCTGGAAGCGGTGCTCGAACCAGCCGAGGTACCAGAACCAGTCGGTGTAGTAGAGCCACGATTTCTCGTTCAGCGCGCGCAGGTGGGTCGGGTCCTGCCAGGCGGTCGCCGCGTGCTCGTACGGCACCTCGATGATGAACTGGCCGCCGGTCTTCAGCAGCGCGAGGCAGTTGCCCATCAGCGTCGGCAGGTCGGGCACGTGCTCGAGCACGTTGTTCGCGAAGATCATGTCGACGCTGTCCTCGGCCAGCAGCATGTCGCCGCCGTACGACGAGCTTGCCCGGTGCGGCCACTGCACCGGCTGGCCGAGGTCGAGCACCAGGTCGGGCTGGGCGCGCTCGAGGATGTCGATGTTGAACCAGCCGGGCTTGTAGTCCTTGCCCGAACCGAGGTTGATGCGGGTCGGCCGCCATGGCTCCTGCGGCCGGCGCTCCTGGTGCACGCGGGCATAGCCCACGGCGAACGCCATGATGTCGGCATAGGCCTCGATCGGGTCGCTGGCCTCGAAGCGCTGCAGCTGCGCGCGCGCCTGCTCGAAGAACGCCGGCGTGCCGAGCTGCCGGCCGAACACCTCGTCGAGGCTGGTTTCGTCGAACCAGCTGACGCAATCCTCGAAGGCCTCGTGCGGGCGGGTCTGCGGCCGGCGCTCGGACAGCACCGGCRTGCCCAGCGACAGGCAGTGCGACACGCGCGCCTGCTCGAAGCGGCTGGTCGGGTAGAAGTGCAGGTTCACGACCGCCTTGGCCTGCAGGATCACCTCGTCGCGCTCCGGGCCGTACAGCGGGTGGTCGAACTTCGCGACGCGCCGGCCGGTGGCCTCGATGCGCTGGAGCATCTCGAGCCGGCGCGGGTTCATGCTGCCGATGAACAGCAGGTCGATCGGGCGCGCTTCCAGCGGCACGGACTGCGCCGGCTTCAGGTAGGGCGCGAACAGCAGCGGGAACACCGGCACGTCGGCGGCATGGCTCGTGTACGCGGCGATGTTGTCGGCGTCGTACTCGACGACCGCCGAGCCGGCCAGCAGCTTCAGGTAGTCGTCGCTGACCGGCGCGCCGCCGCGGCCGAGCTGCTCGAGGTTCACGAACACGCAGGTGTGGCGCTCGCGCAGCGCGGCGTCGAAACCGAGGTGGGCGCCGAACACGAAGTTCACCGCGTCATGGCGCAGCCGGTTCTTCGCGAGGCTCACCTCGGCGCCCATGCGGCGGAACTGGTGGCGGAAGTAGCGCGCCTGGTCGAGGAAGCCGAGYGAATGCACGTAGCCCGCGGGCTGGACGATGCACAGGTGGATGGCGGGCAGCTCGATCGTGCTCATGCGCAGGCTCCTTCGGCGTGTTCGGGGGCGAGGACGATGTGGTCGGGCGGCAGGCCCTGCGACCAGCGTCCGGCCATCGCCCACAGCAGGCGGCCGAAGTCGCGCGTCCAGGTGTCGCTGTCGAACAGCGGCGCGGTGTCGCGGGCGACGATCAGATGGTCGCGCAGCGCCTGGCGCGCCGAAGCGTCACCGGCGAGCTCGACGATGCGGGCCTCGTAGTCGGCCAGCGTGTTGCAGGACAGCTGAGGCAGGCCGACGGCATCCAGCAGGCTGGCCGCGACGCGCGATGCGAAGGACTGGCCGGTGTAGGTGACGACCGGCACGCCGGCCCACAGCGCATCGCTGGCCGTGGTGTGGCCGTTGCAGGGCCAGGCGTCGATGTACAGGTCGGCGAGCGGCAGGCGGCTCAGGTGCTCGCGCAGGCCGACCTTCGGGCCGAACACCAGGCGCTCGGTATCGATGCCGCGTGCCTTGGCCTCGGCACGCAGCAGGGCCGGCGCATGCTCGTTCCATTGCAGCAGCCACAGCACCGAGTTCGGGATGCGGTGCAGCAGCCGGCACCAGACGTCGAACACCTCGGGAGACAGCTTGAACGGCTGGTTGAAGCCGCACAGCACCAGCGCGTCTTCCGGCAAACCGACCTGGGCCCGGGTGCAGGGGCCGGGCAGCGGGCGCTGGCGGTCGTTCGGCTGGTAGCAGCCGGGCATCAGCGCGAGCTTCTCGCTGTAGTGCGCGGCATGGTCGAGCGGCGAGACGATGGCGTCGCCGATGAAGTAGTCGATTGCGTCGGACCCGGTGCTGCCCGGAAAGCCGAGGAAGCTCACCTGCACCGGCGCCGGCCGGTGGCCGAAGATCTTCAGCCGGCCGTCGCGGGTGTGGCCCTTCAGGTCGACCAGCACATCGATCTGGTCGCTGCGGATCTGCTGCGCCACTTCCAGCTCGCCGCGCTTGCTCACGTCGTCGAAGCGGTCGGCCGCGCGGCGCAGCCGCTGGCGCATCTCGCTGCCGTCTTCGGGGCCGTGCGAATAGAGCGTGACGTCGAAGCGGCTGCGGTCGAGCTTCTCGAACACCTCGGCCATCAGGAGCGCGGTGGCGTGGTGATGGAAGTCGGCCGAGACGAAGCCGACGCGCAGCCGCGTGGGCAGCGGGCGAGGCGCGACCGGTGCGAACGGCTTGATCCCGCGCATGTGGAAGCGCCAGCACGAGCGGGCGATGCGCAGCTGCACCTGGGGGTCGGCGGTCAGCGTGGTCTGCGCGAACACGGCGGCCCAGCGGTCGGCATCGGCCGGCAGCGCGGCGGCCATGCGCTCCAGCGCCGCCAGGTCCTCGCGGGCATGGTCCCAGCGGCACAGCTCGCGTTCGATGAAGGTCAGCACGCTTTGCGCGGCCAGGTCGCCCGGGCCGAGGCCTAGCACGAGCGAGGTGCGCAGGCATTCGGTGGCTTCGGCCTTCATGCCCAGCGCATTGAAGGCCAGGCCGAGCCGGAAGTGCGACAGCGCGTGGTCGATGTTGCGCGCCAGTGCATCGAACAAGGCGGTGATCGCGGCCTGGTGCTGGTTCGCGTTGAAGAGCGCCATGCCGAGGGTCTGGTGGTACTCGGTGCTGCGCGGCACGTGCGCGGGCTGTTGCTGCAGGCAGGTGGCCGCCTCGGCGTAGCGGTGCTGCGCGTGCAGGCATTCGGCGGCGATGATGCGGGCCACCGGATCGTCCGGTTGCAGCTTGAGGGCGGCCGAGGCCGACTGCAATGCCTTCTCGTGCGCGCCGTTCTTCATCTGTGCGCGTGCCAGGTTCACCAGGTAGAGGTTGTCCTGCGGCTCGCGCTCGGTGGCGCGCAGGAAGGCGCTCTCGGCGCTGCGCCAGTCGCCGGCCTTCGCATGCCCGATGCCTTCCTCCCAATCCTGCTTCGCGCTGCGCAGGTAGGGTGCAATCGTGGCGGCGCGCGGCTTCGAGGGCTTGTGTGGCTTGGTGTGCATCGTGCTGGCGCGCCTGGGCACGCCCCGTGGAAGGGTGCTGAAATTCTAGGAAACCACCCCGTGCCGGTCTCGCGGAGATGCACCGCAGACGCCTGCCAATTCAGCGCTTCCCGGGCTGCGAGAAACATCTCGAAACGTCCGTGCGGACCCTCAAGTTTCCGGCCCAAGTGCAGATAGAAGCCGGGTTCTCCTCCCTCTGTTCAACGGATCCCTCCGAAATTTTCGTGACCGGGTCTCAAGTCCGGAAAGTGGCGGTCCGATAAAGCCTCCAACGGCGACGCAACAACGGCGCCGGGGTCCGGCAGACCAGTGAGGCCGGGCGCAGCAAGCCGCACAGGACGTGCGGTCGTTTAGGCAGAGAGGATCACGGTAGAGACACCAATCTGCCGAGGCAATGCCGGCGCTCATGCCGGGTCTCGTTTCAACCGTTATGGAGTATTTCAAATGAGCATGTCAGTCAACACCAACGTCACGTCGCTGAACGCACAACGCAATCTGTCGACCACCCAGAATGCCCTGTCGACCTCGATGCAGCGCCTGTCTTCCGGCCTGCGCGTCAACAGCGCCAAGGACGACGCCGCCGGCCTGGCGATCTCGGAGCGCATGGGCGCCCAGGTCCGCGGCATGAACGTCGCGATCCGCAATGCCAACGACGGCATCTCGCTGGCGCAGACCGCTGAAGGCGCGCTGGGCAAGGTCGGCGATTCGCTGCAACGCATGCGTGAACTCGCCGTTCAAGCCCGCAACGGCACCAACGGCACCAGCGACAAGGATTCGCTGGACAAGGAATTCCAGCAACTCGGCGCGGAAATCAGCCGCGTGCTCGGTGGCACGACCTTCAACGGCATCAACATCATCGGCTCCGACGCCGGCGCGAAAGAGTTCCAGATCGGTGCCAACACGACCACCAACGACTCGATCACGGTGACCACCACCGACATGTCGCAAGCCGCCAGCATCACCGACGTGACCAGCGAGAAGATCGACAGCACGCAAGACGCGGCTGCCCTGAAGGACGTGATCGACAAGATCGACGGCGCGATCGACTCGATCAACAGCGAGCGCGCCATGTACGGTGCGGTGCAGAACCGCTTCGACTCGGTGATCTCCAACCTGCAGACCTCGGTGGAGAACCAGTCGGCCGCCAAGAGCCGCATCACGGATGCCGACTTCGCGTCTGAAACGTCGAACCTGTCGCGTGCCCAGATCCTGCAGCAGGCCGGCACGGCGATGGTGGCGCAAGCCAACCAACTGCCGCAGCAAGTGCTGTCGCTGCTGAAGTAAGCCGCCAGGCTCGCTTCTACAAGGCCCCGCCCGGGAAACCGGGCGGGGCCTTCTCGTTTGGCGGATGAAAAGACGGGTCGAACCGGCTCATTTCCCGGTTTAACCCCACTCCAGTTCTCGGAACAATCACTTCCACAGGTTCCTCGCCCGGGATCTGCGGTCCGGATCCACTGAAGGATGCTGACGGGGCGGTGTGCAACAGCACACCTTTCATGTCGGTGGCCAACGGTGATTCGCGCCGGGTCTGACGCAGGGCATCACACCCCTGCGGCAAGCGCCGGCGCATTTCGCCGGGAGTCATTGATTCTTGAGGAGTGCTTCATGCCACAAACCATCAACACGAACATCGTTTCGCTGAACGCGCAACGAAACCTGAATTCTTCCCAGTCCGCGCTGGCCGTCTCGATGCAGCGCCTGTCGTCCGGCCTGCGCGTCAATTCCGCGAAGGACGACGCCGCCGGCCTCGCGATCGCCGAACGGATGAACGCGCAAGTGCGCGGCATGAACGTCGCGATCCGCAACGCCAACGACGGCATCTCGATGGCGCAGACCGCTGAAGGTGCGCTGTCCAAGGTGGGCGATGCGCTGCRACGCATGCGCGAACTGTCGGTGCAGGCCCGCAACTCGACCAACAGCAACAGCGACAAGGATTCGCTGAACAAGGAATTCAAGCAGCTGTCGGCCGAAATCGGCCGTGTCCTCAACGGGACCACGTTCAACGGCCAGCCGATCCTCGCGTCGACCGGCACGCAGACCTTCCAGGTCGGCGCCAACACGACCGTCAACGACACCATCGACATCACCACCGTCAACCTGACCGTCGACGCCTCGATCACCGCGGTGACCGACGCGCTGGTCGTGATCGATAGCACGGCCGACGCGACTGCCATCGCGACGGTGATGAATTCCATCGACGGCGCGCTGGACCTGATCAACGACACCCGCGCCACCTACGGTGCCAGCCAGTCCCGCTTCGATTCGGTGATCGCCAACCTGCAGACGGCGGTGGAAAACCAGTCGGCCGCCCGCAGCCGCATCATGGACGCCGACTTCGCGGCTGAAACCGCCGCGCTGAGCCGTGCGCAGATCCTGCAACAGGCCGGCAACGCGATGGTGGCCCAGGCCAACCAGCTGCCGCAGCAGGTGCTGCAGCTGCTGAAGGGCTGATGAACGACGAGCGGGGCGTGGTGCGTGAAAAAAGTCGCACCCGAGGACTCAAGTTGCCGGCTGTGACTCCGATACACGCGATATCGGATTCCCCTTGGGGGGAGCCTTCCTTCTTTTAGGACAGTGGCAGCGAGGCTTCCTCTGCTTGCCGTCCACTCTTCCGAAAGGTCACGGTCATGGCATCAGTTACATCAGCGGGGATCGGCAGCGGCCTCGACGTCGAATCGATCATCACGAAGTTGATGACGGTCGAAAAGCTGCCCGTCACGCAACTGCAGACCGAAGCGTCGAAGATCCAGACCAAGATCTCCGCTTACGGCTCCATTCAATCGTCGGTGTCGGCCTTCCGCGACGCCGCGCTCGCGTTGACCCGCTCCGGCACCTGGGGTGCGACGTCTGCGACCTCGGCCGACACATCGGCCGTTTCCGTGTCCGGCGGCTCCAGCGCCTCGGCCGGCAACTACGCGGTCAGCGTGCAGAGCCTGGCGGCCTCGCAGTCGGTGGCAAGCACCAGCTTCACATCCAGCAGCGCGGTCGTCGGCGAAGGCTCGCTGACCATCGACACCGGCAGCTGGGACATCGGCGAGCCGGGCTTCAAGGCTCGCGCGACCATCAGCTCGATGAACATCGCGATCAGCGCGACCGACACGCTGGCCGACGTGCGCGACAAGATCAATGCGGCGGGTGGCGGCGTCTCGGCCTCCATCGTCACCGACTCGAGCGGTGCGCGGCTGGTGCTGTCGTCGAAGTCCACCGGGGCCGAGAACGGCTTCCGCGTGACGGCCAGCGGCGCCGGCCCGTCGGCCTTCGCGTACGACGCGACCGACGGCAGCGCCGCGATGACGCGCACCCAGACCGCCGTCGATGCGAAGGCGAAGATCAACGGGCTGGACATCACCTCGGCGAGCAACACGCTGAACGACGTGGTGCAGGGCCTGACGATGAACCTGCAGAAGGTCACCACCGGTGACGTGCAGGTCAGCGTCGCGCAGGACAACACCTCGATCAAGAGCGCGATCACGAGCTTCACGGCCGCCTACAACGGCCTCGCATCGCTGCTGAAGACGCAGACCAAGTACGACGATGCGACCAAGACGGCCGGCACGCTGCAGGGCGACAGCACCGCGGTGTCGCTGCAGCGCCAGCTGCGCTCGATGCTGACGGGCACCGGCTCGGCCTCGAGCGCGTTCCCGACACTGTCCTCGATCGGCCTGGAGATCCAGACCGACGGCACGCTGAAGGTCAGCGACACCAAGCTGACCAGCGCCCTGGGCAACCTGAGCGAGATGAAGAAGGCGTTCGCCAACAGCGACACGACCGACTCGGCCAACGACGGCTTCGCGCAGAAGCTGCGCGCGCTGGGCGACCAGGTGCTGGGCACCGACGGCACGCTGGCCGCCCGCACCACCGGGCTGAACAGCACGCTGAAGGACAACCAGGAACGGCAGGACGACATCACCGACCGGATGACGAACACCGAGAAGCGCCTGCGCGCCCAGTACACCGCGCTCGACACGAAGATGGCGGGGCTGAACACGCTCAGCACCTACATCACGCAGCAGATCGCGAACTGGAACAAGTCCACCGGCTAGTTGACGGCCCCCACGTCGCTTCGCTCCTGCCCCCCGAGGGGGCACCTCGCCGCAGGCCCGGCAAAGCCGGTTCCTGGGCGAGTTGCTTGGGGTGCTTCGCTGCGCTCGCGTGAAGCCTTTCTGCCAGCTGCAACTTCTCCTCACACTTGAGGGCGAAATGGACCCTGTTTCACCCCACTTGTGCGGCCTAAAGGCCGCGCGGGGCGGGCCGATAAACAGTGCATCCAGTCACGCACAAGGCCAAGAACATGTTCGGTTCCGACTACTCCGCATCGCCCTTCGGCGGCCGCAGCAATGCCTACCAGGCAGTGCAGGTCGGCACCGGGGTCGACGGCGCATCGCCGCACCAGCTGATCGCCATGCTGTTCGACGGGCTGATCGATTGCATCGCCCAGGCGCGCGGCGCCATCCGCAACAAGAAGATCGAGGAGAAGGGCCGCGCCATCAGCCGCGCGGTGCGCATCGTCGATGAAGGCCTGAAGGCCGGCCTGAACCTGAAGGAGGGTGGCGCGCTCGCCGCCCAGCTGAACGACCTGTACGCCTACATGGCCCTGCGCCTGACGCAAGCCAACCTGCACAGCGACGAGGCCGCCCTCGACGAATGCGTGCAACTGATCGAGCCCCTGCGCAGTGCCTGGGCCGAGATCGACATCAAGACCGCCGCCTGAAGCGCCGAGCCCACACCATGAAGCCCTACCAGATCGACCGGTCGCACGACAACGGAGACCACCCCATGAACAAGGCCCTGCTGAACTACTACGAAGCCATCGAGCGCGCCAGCCAGGACATGCTCGAAGCTGCCCGCGTCGGCAACTGGGACCACGTGGTCAAGCTCGAAGGCGCCTGCGCCGTGCTGATCTCGCAGCTCAAGCACGCCGCCGCGCAGCGCCCGCTGGATTCCGAGGAAGCCCAGTTGAAATCGCGCATCATGCAGCGCATCCTGGTCAATGATGCCGAGATCCGCCACCTGGCCGAGCCGTGGCTGGAAGACCTGGACGCGATCCTCGCCGGCAAGCCGAAGACCGTTCACTGAGCCGTTCACTGACGTTCACTGATCGCGGCGGACCGTCCCGCCGACCGGAGCCGAACTTGGACACGATGCCGATGCCGCTGGACGCGCTGTCCGCCACCCATGGCGGGCTGGACGATTTCCGCCTCTCCGCCGTGCCCGAGGTGCTGGCGATGCTCAAGCGGCTGCAKGACGGCAACGTGATCGTCCACCTGAACGGCAGCGACGGTGCCAACTACACCACCACGCTGTGGTCGATCGACCCGGTGCGCGGCCTGATCAGCTTCAGTGCCGAAGGCGAGAACAACCAGGTGCAGGCGCTGGTCGAGTCGGCGGATGCCGTCGCGGTCGCCTACCTGGACAGCATCAAGCTGCAGTTCGACGCGGTCGGGCTGGTGATGGTGCACAACGGCCGCAACGCGGTGCTGAACTGCGCGATGCCGCGCGAGCTGTTCCGTTTCCAGCGCCGCAGCGGCTTCCGCGTGCGGCCGCTGCTGCGCAGCACGCCGATGGCGCGGGTGCGCCACCCGGCCATCCACGAGATGCCGCTTGCGCTGCGCGTGCTCGACGTGAGCATCGGCGGCTGCGCGCTGTTCCTGCCCGACGACGTGCCGCCGCTGCCGCCCGGCGTGGTGCTCAACGGCGTGCAGATGGACCTCGACGTCGACACGCGCATCCACGTCGCGCTGCGCCTGCAGCACGTGACCTCGATCAACCCCGATTCGCGCGGCGTGCGCCTGGGCTGCGAGATCGTCAACCCGACCAGCGACGTGTCGCGCGCCCTGCAGCGCTACATCGACCAGACCCAGAAACGACAACGCCTGCTGGCCGGAGGCTAGCCTTCCTTCGCCTGGGGCCGGGCATGGCAAGATCGCCCCCTGGTTGAACAACGAAGGCCAGCGCGTGCGCATTCAGATCGAGCCCGGTGTGAGGCTGTTCGTGGACGTCGAAGGCCCCGGCCTCGTCCCCGACGGCAACGGTGTGCGGGAAAAGCCCAACCTCGTGCTGCTGCACGGTGGCCCGGGTTTCGACCACGTCGCCTTCAAGCCCCTGTTCTCCCGCCTGGCCGACCTGGCCCAGATCGTCTACTACGACCACCGCGGCCACGGCATGAGCGACCGCCGCCCGCCGTCGGAGTGGACGCTGGACACCTGGGCCGACGACGTGGTGCGGCTGTGCGATGCGCTCGGCATCGCGCGCCCGATCGTGCTCGGCCAGTCGTTCGGCGGCTTCGTCGCGCAGCGCTACATCGCGCGCCACCCGGGGCATGCGGCCAAGGTGATCCTGTCGAGCACCGCCGGCAGCATGGCGATGCCGCGCAAGCTGGCGATGTTCGAGCAGCTCGGCGGCCGCGAGGCGCGCGACGTGGCCGAGCGCTTCTGGGCCGACCCGAGCGACGAGAACAACGCCGTCTACCAGCGCGTTTGCAAACCGCTGTACAACCCGAGCCTGGTCGGCCGCGTCGAGAGCGCGCCCTGGCGCTTCACCGCCCCCGAGATCCTGCAGGCCTTCATCCGCGGCGAGCAACGTCAGATGAACCTGCTGCCCGGGCTGGCCGCCGCGCAATGCCCGGTGCTGGTGCTGGCCGGCGAACTCGACCCGGTGTGCCCGCTCGAAGACGCGCAGGACATCGCCGCGGCGCTGCCTGCGCGCTGGCGGCAGTTCCATTCGTTCCCCGGCATCGGCCACGGCGCCTGGCGCGAGAAGCCGAACGAGGCCTTCGACGTGCTGCGCCGCTTCATCACCGACCCCGCTTGATGCCACGACCACGGCCAGGATGCATGCGATGACCACCGAAGAACTGTTCCGCGAAGACGCTGCGCTCGACGACTGCGAGGCGCGCATCATCGCGCTCGGCGAGACCGGCGTGCAACTCGACCGCACCGTGTTCTACCCGCTCGGCGGCGGGCAGGCCGGCGACCGCGGCGAGCTGCGGCTGGCCGACGGCCGCGTGCTGCAGATCGCCGACACGCGCAAGGGCGCGGCACCGGGCGAGATCGTCCATGTGCCGGCGCCCGGGCAGGAGGCGCTGCTCGCCACCCTTGCGCCCGGCCAGCCGGTGACGGCCTGCATCGACCGGGCGCGCCGCGAGCGCCACATGCGCTTCCACACGGCCACCCACCTGCTGTGCGCGCTGGTGCCGCACCCGGTCGACGGGTGCTCGATCACCGCCGAGTCGGCCCGGCTCGATTTCCACATGACCGACCCGCTCGACAAGGAGGCGCTGACCGCCGGCCTCGCCCGCCTGGTGGCCGGCGCGCACCCGGTGCGCCACCGCTGGATCAGCGAGGCCGAGCTGGACGCCAACCCCGGCCTGGTGCGCAGCATGAGCGTGCAGCCGCCGCGCGGCCTGGGCCGGGTGCGGGTGCTGGAGATCGAAGGCGTCGACCTGCAGCCCTGCGGCGGCACGCATGTCGCGAACACCGCCGACATCGGGGCGGTGGTGGTCACGAAGATCGAGAAGAAGTCGGCGCAGACGCGGCGCGTGGTCTTGGGATTCGCGGCGCCGGCGGCATGAGCGGGAACGGCGACGTCGGCCACGACCAGCGGGAGCTGCGCTGGTCGACGACGCGCTGGGGGGCGGAGCCGCCTTCGCTGCCGATGCTCGACCCGGTGCTGATGGGCGTGCTGCTGGAGCACATCAACACCCGCGTCGCGGTGGTCGGCCGCGACGGGCGCTACCTGTACGCCAACCTCGAAGCCCTGCGCTTCATGGGCCTGCCGCCCGAGCGCGTGATCGGCCACCACATGTCCGAGGTGCTCGACGACGGCGTCTACCGCAACTTCGTGCCGATCTTCGAGCGGCTGTTCGCCGGCGAGTCGCTGCACCTGCAGGGCTGGGTGCACTACCAGCAGCAGGGCCGCCGCTACCGAGAGCAGGTGCTGGTGCCGTACACGCCCGGCGGCGGGCCGGTGCAGGCGGTGGTGGTCTGCGGGCTCGACCACACCGACCTGCGCCAGGGCGAAGAGGAGCTCGCGCTGCGCCAGGAGCAGCTGCGCGCCAGCGAGGCGCTGAAGTCGGCGATCGTCGACCACGCGCTCGCCGCGCTGATCTCCACCGACGCCGAGGGCCGCATCGTCGAGTTCAACCCGTCGGCCGAGGCGATCTTCGGACGCCGGCGCGCCGACGTGGTCGGGCTGCCGGTCAGCGAGGTGATCGTGCCCGAGCGCCACCGCGCGGCGCACGAGGCGGGCCTGCGCCGCATGCAGGCGGGCGGGCCGCCGCACGTGCTCGGCAAGCGCATGGAGCTGCACGCGCTGCGCGCCGACGGCAGCGAGTTCCCGATCGAGATGGTGCTGTGGCGCAGCGATGTCGGCGGCACCGCGTTCTACACCGCGTCGATCGCCGACGTGTCCGAGCGCCACGACGCCGCGCGCGAGATCGAGCGCCAGCGCGAGGCGCTGCGCCAGGGCGAGCGGCTCACCKCGATGGGCAGCCTGCTGGCCGGCGTCGCGCACGAGCTGAACAACCCGCTCGCGATCGTGATGGGGCGCGCCACGCTGCTCGAGGAGAAATGCGAGGACCGGCCCGACCTGCAGCACGACGTGCAGCGCATCCGCGAGGCCGCCGAGCGCTGCGGGCGCATCGTGCGCACCTTCCTGAACATGGCGCGCAGCCGCCCGTCGCAACGCGGCGTGGTGCTGCTGAACGACCTGGTGCGCGCGTCGGCCGACCTGCTGGGCTACACCTACCGCAGCCACAACGTCGCGCTGCAGCTCGACCTGATGCCGCAGCTGCCGGGCGTGATGGGCGACGGCGACCAGATCTCGCAGATCGTGCTGAACCTGATGGTCAATGCGCAGCAGGCGCTGTCGCTGACGACCGGCGAGCGGCGCATCCACATCAGCACCGGCGTCGAGCAGCGCCGCACCGACCGCGAGCCGCGCGTGTGGCTGCGCGTCGTCGACACCGGCCCGGGCGTGGCGCCCGAGGTGCGCGTGCGGCTGTTCGAGACCTTCTTCACCACCAAGCCGGAGGGGCTGGGCACCGGGCTCGGGCTGTCGGTGTCGCGCTCGGTGGCGCGCGAGCATGGCGGCGACCTGGTGCTCGAGTCGACGGCGCAGGGCGCGTCGTTCCGCCTGAGCCTGCCGCTGAGCGGCGAGGCCGAACCGGTGCCCGAGGAACCGGTGCCGCCGCCCACCGAGGTGCCGGCGCTGGCGCAGGTGCTGGTGGTCGACGACGAGCCCGAGCTGGCCGAGCTGCTGCGCGACATGCTCGAGCGTGCCGGCTATGCGGTGGCGACGGCGCTGTCCGGCGCGGTCGCGCTGGAGCTGCTGGATGCGGCGCGCTTCGATGCGGTGGTGTCCGACCTGCGCATGCCCGACATGGACGGTGCGGCGCTGTGGCGGGCCGCGTCGGCGCGGCAGCCGGAACTGGCGCAGCGCTTCCTGTTCGTCACCGGYGACACGCTGTCGCCCGATGCGAGCGAATTCCTGAAGGCGACGCGCTGCGCGGGGCTGGACAAGCCGTTCTCGAAGCCCGACCTGCTGGCGAAGATGGCGGAGATGCTCCGGTTGTGACCCACCCCCGAGGCGCTGTCGCGCCTCCCCCTCAAGGGGGCGCCGCCGATGGCCCGGCGAAGCCGGATCCATGGCGGCCGCTGGGTCAGGCGCGCCGGATCAATTGCCGAAGCGGGCGGAGTTGCGGGCGCGGGCCTTCGCGGCTTCCACGTCGCGGTCGCGCGGCTCGGCGTTCGTCACCATCGATTCGATCAGCGCGCGCGCCGACGCGGCGACCTCGGCCACCGCGCGCTCGAACGCCGCTTCGTTGGCCTTCGACGGCACCGTGAAGCCGCTGAGCTTGCGCACGAACTGCAGCGAGGCGTCGCGGATCTCCAGCTCGGTGGCCGGCGGCTCGAAGTTGAACAGGGTCTTGATGTTGCGGCACATCGCGAGGACCTCCTAGCGAAGCTTCCAGGCCAGCAGCACGCCGATCGCGGCCGGCACGGCGAAGTTGAGCAGCAGGATCGGCAGCTCCTCGCCGACCGAATATCCCGCACGCGCGACGCCGACCCACATGTTGACGGCGCAGATCAGCAGCCACAGCGCGAGGAAGCCGGCGCCGGCCCAGGTCACCGCGGCCGGGTAGTGGGCGACGAACAGGCGGGCCAGCACCAGCATCGAGCCGAGCAGCAACAGGCCGGCGGTCAGGAACAGGACGGTGCGCATCAGGGCTCCTTGGGTGGGTTGGCGGGAGTCTCATTCGACATCGATGAATCCCTTGCTGAAGGCGGCCACCTCGTCGTCGAAGACGGCCATCGCGGTGCGCATCGGCTTGAAGCCGAACTTGCGGTAGAACGCTTCCTTGCCGGGCACGGCGTAGAGGATGATCTTGCGGTGCCCGGCGCACATCGCCAGCAGCCGCGACATCACCTCGGCACCCACGCCGCGCCCCTGCTGGTCCGGGTGCACGGCAACGTCGCACACATAGGCGCAGTCGGCCCCATCGGACAGCACACGCCCGGCGGCGACCAGCCGGCCATCGGCCTCGCGCGCGAAGCAGCAGAAGCGGCTGTTCGTGAACACCGTCTGCAGCAGCGCGGCCGTCTTCGTGCCCAGCGGTGCGGCGCGGTACAGCGCCTCGAGTTCATCCCAGCCGATGCCGTGCCAGGTGGTGGTCCAGGTCAGTGCCAATCGAATGCTCCGGATTCGTTCACGGCTTCTCAGGGCTGCGCGGGGCGCGGCACGCGTTGCGCCGGATCATAGAAGAAGGTTTCCTCGGCGATGCGCTCGCCCTCCCAGCGCTGCCAGGCGAGCTCTTCCATGTGCGTCGTGCTGCCGTCGAGCCATTCGAAATCGAAGATCCAGCGGATCACGACGTGGTCGCCATTCACCAGCACCGGTCGCACGCACTGCGAGCGCACCGACCGCGCACGCGCCATGACCTTGTGCTCACCCGCCACGTGCGCGTCGCGGCCGATGCGTGGCGGCGACTGGTTCTCCTGCATCGTCGAACGCTCGGTGTAGAACGCCTCGCAGGCCTCGGCGTGCGCATTGCGTTCGACCATCGCGATGAAGCTCTCCAGCGCTTCAGGCAGGGGCATCGTCGTTCTCCAGGGTGGATCGGGAAGGGCGACATTGTGCGTCGAATAGCCCGAATGAACGTCGGATGACAGCGGTTCGACAGGCCGGCTGCGCACCATCGCGGCCACGTTGCGGCACACCCCACAACGACAGCGACAAGGAGACACCCCATGCAGATCACCGGCATGTTCCACGGAGCGCGCCTGTTGCAGTTCGTCGGTTTCCCCGCCACCGAGGTGCTCGGGCCCGGCGCGAGCGAGGAAGAGATCAAGTCGCTGATCGATCGCCATGGGCAGGTGTTCGTGAAACCGATGTTCAAGGGCGGCATCGGCCAGAAGGGCAAGGCCGGGCTGCTCGGGCGGGCGAGCGACCTGCGCGCGGCGCTGGCCGAGAAGGAGCGGCTGTATTTCGCCGAGCATGCGGTGGGAGGGCAGCGCGCCAAGGCCAATGGCGTCACCTTCGAGGCCGGCGTGCCGGCGCGGCACGAGGTCTATTTCTCGATCACCGATTCGACCCGCTTCCGGGCACCGACGATGACGCTGACGCACCGCGGCGGCGTCGACATCGAGGAGGTCGAGCGCCGCGAGATCGCCGTCGTCCCGTTCGACCCGCTGACCGGCCTGAAGGCCTTCGTCGTCGCGAACGCGCTCAGCGAGATCGGCGCGCCGCGCGAGATCATCTCGCCGCTGGTGCAGCAGTTGCCCAAGCTGTGGGACCTGTTCCACGACTTCGGCATGACGACGCTCGAGCTGAACCCGATCCGCCTGCGCGAGGATGCGAAGGGCCGGCTGGTGCCGGTGGCCTGCGATTTCAAGTGCGGCTTCGACCGCGATGATCCGCGCTGGGCGCGGCTCGGCCTGCCGGCGCACCTGTTCACCGCCGACCACTCCGATTTCGAACAAGAGATCAACCAGCTGCGCACGCACCAGGGGCAGAGCGATGTCTACGTCGTCAACGACGGCGGCACCATCCTCGCGCCCACCTTCGGCGGCGGCGCCAATTCGCTGGTGACCGAGATGCTCGGCGACGCGGCCATCATCTCGTCCGACTTCGGCGGCAACCCGCCGTACGAGAAGATGAAAGAGGTCGCGCGCATCTGCTTCCGGCACTGGCTGAAGCAGGCCAACGTGCTGTTCATCATCGGCGGCAAGTCGAACAACACCGACATCCACGAGACGCTGCGCGCGATCGCCGACGCGCTGCGCGAGCACGTCGGGCTGCACGGCGCCACGCCGCTGTACGTCGTGCTCGGACGCGGCGGGCCGAACCTGGTGCGCGGCATGGCGGTGCTGCGCGACACCTGCGACCAGCTCGGGCTGCCGTACCGGATGTTCGGCTTCGATTCCGACATCAGCCAGGTGATCGCCTACGCGAAGCAGGCCGATGCGTGGATGAAGTCCGGCGGGCGCGCGCAGCTCGCGGCCGGGCTGGGCCTGCCGGAGTCGGCATGAGACCCCTCACCAGGAGAGCAACACCATGCAGATGAACCCGCTCCAGAAACAAGGCGTCGGCGATTTCAGGTACTTCGTGGGCACCAGCTCGCTGGCGCAGATCGCGACGCGCGACGACCGCGTCTGCGTGCTCAACATCCTCGGTGCCGAATCGAGCGAGGTGACGCCGATCGGCCATGCCTGGTCGGGCGGCAACGTGGTGTTCGGCACCGCGCCGGGCAAGGGCGGCCAGGCGCTCGCCACCGCGTCCGGCGACATCCCTGTCTACAACAACGTGCGCGACGGCCTGCAGGCCGGGCACCGCTTCAACTGCGGCGTGGTCTACCTGCCGCCGGCGGCCGCGCGCGACGGCGTGGCCGAGCTGATCCGCGTGAACCCGCAGCTGAAGAAGATCTTCATCGTCACCGAGAAGATCCCGGTGCACGATGCGCGCGAGATCCGCGCGATGGGCCAGCAGGCCGGCGTCGACATCTTCGGCGCCAACGGGCTGGGCGTGGCCGACGCCTGGAACCGGGTGCGCATCGGCGGTGCGCTGGGCGGCGATGCGCCGGGCGACACGCTGCGGCCGGGCTCGATCGCGATCTTCTCGAACTCCGGTGGTTTTTCCACCACCATCGCGCAGTACCTGCGCATGAGCGGCTGGGGAACGACCACGGTGGTCTCCAGCGGCAAGGACGTCTACATCCACTACGCCGCGCCCGAGTTCGCGTTCGCGCTGGCCAACGACGCACGCAGCAAGGCCGCGGTGCTGTACTGCGAGCCGGGCGGCACCTACGAGCTCGACGCCCGGTTCACGAAGCCGGTGGTGGCCTGCGTGGTCGGCCGCTGGAAGCGCCGGCTGACGCGCGCGGTGGGCCATGCCGGCGCGATGGCCGGCTGCGAGGACGACGCGCTGGCGAAGGAGCGCTGGTTCCTCGACAAGTTCGGCGTCGACGGCATCTTCACGCCCGAGGAGCCGCGCTTCTCGGCCCGCGGCGCGCTGGTCACCAACATCGCGCACATCCCGGCCGCGCTGCTGGCGGTGATGCGGGCCAACGCGACGCTGCCCGACTTCGAGCCCGAGGGCAGCCTGGTGCTGAAGCCCTGGTTCGCGTCCGACGCCGGRCTGGCGCTGCCGCCGGCGCTCGCGCTGCAGGTGGTGGCGCCGGCCGCGCCGTATGCCGCGCAGGTCGAACAGGTGAACCGGCAGGTGGGCGGCATCGTGCCGCGGCAACCGATGAAGGATGCGTCCGGCGCCTCGCAGATGGATGCGCTTACGCAGCTCAGCAGCCTGCACGGCGTCTCGATGCTGCAGGCGGCGACGCTGGCGTTCGAATCGCTCGTCAAGCTGGCGCTGCTGCACGAGGCCGGCGACGAGAACGACCGGCGGCTCGTCGCGACGGCGATCGCCGCGCACGTCAACCTGCACGGCACGCCGATGCTGGCGGCGGCCCAGGCGGCACGCGAGGCCGGCAACGCGCCGAACGCGGTGCTGGCGGCCGCCGTGGCGATCGTCGGGCCGCGCGGCCAGCAGGGCGCACGCGAGGCCGCCCGGCTGCTGATCGACCGCTTCGCCGCCGCCGGCCTGAAGGATCCGCTGGACGAGCGTTTCGACCTCGGCAAGGTCGACATCCTCGGCTGCGAAGGGCTCGTCACCGGCACGCCGGATGCGCGCGCGCAGGCGCTGCTGGCCGCGCTCGATGCGCGCGGCGCGAAATCCGCGCTGCTGCGCTGGCTGCGTGCGCTGCCGGGCCATCCGACGGCCGATGCCGTGCTCGCGGCTGCGACGACGACGCTCGCCTGGACGCCGCTGATGGCCAAGCGCGTGTCGCGCCTCACGGCCGAGAGCCTGCCGTGGTGGATGGCCTTGTTCGGCACGCTGATCGGCGCCTCGGCGCCGGACACGCGCCACCAGGCCGGGCAGTTCTGCGGCTTCGACGATGCGCAGCTGCTGGGCCGCCGCTCGCTGACCGAGATCGCGTTCGCCGCGTTGATCGGGCTGCCGCCGGTCGACGAGGACCTGTTCGTCTGCCAGACGCTGTTCGGGCTGTTGCTGACGAACGGGCCGGGGGCGATCTCGGCCCAGGGGGCGAAGGGCGCGGTGTCGGCCGACGGGCCGGAGGCCGCTCAGCGCGTGCAGCTGAACAAGGCGCTGATGGGCTTCCTGACGCACACCGGCTACACGCATGGCGGCAACGGCTACGAGGGCATCGCGTTCCTGAACGAGCAGTTCCGCGACACCCGGCTGGCCGACCCGGCCGATCCGGAGCATGGCATCGACCTGGCGGCGCTCGCGTGGCGCACCGCGCAGCGCTATGCGAGCTACAAGGCCGAGCGCCGCAGCATCGGCAGCACCGACATCGCGAAACTGCCGGGCGTGAACCACCCGGTCTTCAAGGACAAACCGGTCAACCACGACCCGCGCGAGGTCTTCATCGCGCAGCTGTTCGAGCAGCGCGGCGAGCACAACGTGTTCCACGCCTACTACCGCGCGCTGGTGCAGGCGCTGTTCGACGCCGGCGTGTCGCGCAACGTCTACTGCGTCAACATCGATGCGGTGATCGCGTCGCTTCTGCTGAAGATGCTGTGGAAGCGGCTGCGGCGCGGCGAGCTGGCCGAGCGCGATCTGGAGACGGCGGCGTTCACGATCTTCCTGATCCCGCGCATGCTGGGCTGCGCCGCCGAGATCGACGACCACCTGAACCGCGGCCGCAACATGGACACGCGCACGCCGGCGTCGAATTGCAGGTTCGTCGCCTGAGCCGCGGCCGCGCGAGGCGCTACGCCTGCGGGCTGTGGCAGACGGCCTCGAAGTTGTGCCCGTCCGGGCCGATCACGAACGCGCCGTAGTAGTTCGGGTGGTAGTGCGGCCGCAGGCCGGGGGCGCCGTTGTCCTTCGCGCCCGCGGCCAGCGCGGCGGCGTGGAAGCGGCGCACCTGTTCGCGGTCCTGCGCCGCGAAGGCGATGTGGATCGGCCCCGGCGGGGCGCCGAACGAGCCGAACCAGAACTGCCCCTTGCCCTCGCGGCCGACCATMGCCCAGCCCTCGGCCTCCTTCGTGATGCCGATGCCCAGCGGTTCCAGTGCGGTGACGAGGAAGCTGCGCATCGCGGTGAAGTCGCTGACGTTGAAGCCGATGTGGTCGAAGGTCATCGTGGTCTTCCTTTCAGGCGGGCGGGTCGTGCAGGGGCGCATTGTGGCCCGCGGCCGCGGCGGATTCCAGCGCCTTCTTCATCGCCTGCAGGCCCTGCCCGATCATCGCGGCGATCGCGGGGGCCATCGCGTCGGGCAGCAGGTCGGCGATCCACACGAGGCGGCAGCGGTCGGCGCCGTCCTCGAACACCTGGACCGAGGCATTGTGGTGCGTGAGCCGGCCGCCGACGGCACTCCACACCAGCCGGCGCGTGCCGTCGTCGAGGGTGACGATCAGCTCGCGCGCCACCGCGCCGTTGGCGAAGGTCACGATGCGGGCGCCGCCCCCGTCCTCGAGCCGGCAGTCGGTGACGAAGCCGGGGACCAGCCGGGTGTGCAGCGCGCCGATGTCGCGCACTGCATCCCACAGCTCGCGGGCCGGGACGTTGATCTGGATTTCATTGCGGATCGAGGCCATGGTGTGCTCCGGTGTGCCGTGCGGATGGACTTCGTCAATACAGGGTCGTGCGCTGCCGCTCGGGCAGGTCGCGGTCGTAGGCTTCGCCGTCGATCGCCGCATCGGTGAGCGCGGCCAGCATCGCGCCGGCTGACGGCACCGCGCTGCGCACGTCCTCCGCGGGTGGCGCCCACAGCTTCGAGCGCTGCAGCGCGCGGGCGCACTGGAACAGCACGGTCTCGATGTGCACGACGATCACGCACTTCGGCGGCGTGCCGTCCATCGCGAGGCGCTGCAGCAGCGCCGGGTCGACGCTGATGCGGGCGCGGCCGTTGACGCGCAATGTCTCGCCGACGCCGGGGATCATGAACAGCAGCGCGACGCGCGGGTCGGCGAGGATGTTGCGCAGGCTGTCGATGCGGTTGTTGCCGCGCCGCTCGGGCAGCAGCAGCGTGTGCTCGTCCTGCACGGTGACGAGCGGGGCCGGGTCGCCGCGCGGCGAGGCGTCGAGGCCGTCCGGGCCGCTGGTGGCGAGCACCGCGAACGGGGCGGTTTCGAGCCAGCGGCGGTAGACCGGGTGCAGCGAGGGCGCCTCCTTGCGGATCGAGGCCTCGCCGACGGCGCCGAACAGGGCTTCGAGCGTGGCGGGGTCGCTGACGGTGAAGGGAGCGGGGGTGGTGGTCGGATCGGTCATGGTTGAACCGCATGTTGCCATCGCAAGCCGTGCGGCGGATCTGCGGGGGCGAACAGGAAGTGCAGCACCCGGCGGCGGCCGGTACCGGTGGCCTTCGACGAGGCGTGCAGCAGCAACGGGCGCATCACGAGCGCATCTCCCTTTGCCGCGCAGAGGGTGACTTCGAGACCCCGGCGGCGCAGCGCGATGGCCTCTTCGTCGTTGATGTGCCCGCGGCGATGGGTGCCGGGGATCACGCGCAGCGGCCCGTCCTGCGCCGTGCAGGGATCGAGGTGCAGGCGCACGGCGATCAGCTGCGCGAGGAAGTCGGCGGGTGGCTGGACGAACAGCGAGCCTTCCTTCTCGGACCAGGCGCGCAGGGCCGGGTGATCGACGCGCTCGGCCACCGGGATGCCGAGATCCTGGTGGGCCGGAACCAGCTAGTTGATGGCCGCGGATTTCTCGAAGAAGGTGCACTGCACGGCGACGCCGCCGGCCGGCATCCATCCGGACAGCACCGGGTGCTGCCGCAGCCGGCGGGCGAGGGCGGCGCACCAGGGCTGAGCGAGCAGGCTGCGCGTGCCTGCGCTGGCGGCGCCCAGGGCCTGGACGAGGTCTGCGATGCGGTCGCAGTCGTCCGGCGCCAGCATGGCGGGGATGAGCGCACTGCCGGTTTCCTCGAAGGACTGTGTCGTGAGCAGCATCGACATGGTGCGCGGCAGGCTAGCACGATCGTTGCTACGAGAGCTGCACCGTCCACAGGAGCAATGCCATGAGCCGCCTCGATGTCACCGAGAAGATCATCGCGACCAAGGTCGCCAAGGGATTGAAGTGGTCCGACGTGGCTGCCAAGGTCGGCCAGAGCAAGGAGTGGACGACGGCTGCCTGCCTCGGCCAGATGACGCTGACGCCGCAGCAGGCCGGCGTGCTCGGCGAGATCTTCGGGTTGAGCGATGCCGAGCAGAAGTGGCTGTGCGTGGTGCCGTACAAGGGGTCGCTGCCGACCGCGGTGCCGACCGATCCGCTGATCTATCGCTTCTACGAATTGGTCAGCGTGTACGGCACGACCTTCAAGGAATTGATCCACGAAGAGTTCGGCGACGGGATCATGAGTGCGATCGATTTCAGGATGGACCTGCAGCGCGAGCCGAACCCGGCGGGGGATCGGGTCAGCATCGTGATGAGCGGGAAGTTCCTGCCGTACAAGACGTACTGAATATTGATGAGAACGCACGTTCTTGCGAGCGGTTGAAGCTTGCACGAGAGCGCGGGCTTCAGTTAACGTACACGCTCCGCGACACAGATCGCACAAAGCAGCCAATGGCGCCGACGAGCGCCGAATCGGGAGGACACCATGAAGATCTTGAACATCGGCGCCTGCAATGCGCCGGCAATGTTGCGTCTGCCGTTGTCCTTGCGACGGATCACGTTGCAGGCCTTGCTTTTGAGCGCCATCTCGTCATGCGCCTTGAATGCCTGTGCCACCGAAGCCTATCTCACCGGTGTCTACCTGCAGTCGGTCGGTGTGATCCAGGCCAATGCGGTCGGCCACCAGGCCGGCAATTTCGAGATTCAGGTTGCAGGCGGCTTCACGGTTCCGGCGGGCATGTCGTGCAGCCCGACCTACATCACCACGCTGCGCAGCGTCGACGCCGACAAGCGCTTGTTCAGCCTGCTGTCGATGGCGGTGCTCGCGCAGAAACCTGTGACTCTGCACATCACGGACAACCCAGCCGTAACGGCGTTCAGCGGGCGCTGCAGTCTGTTCGGGGCCACGCTGGAGCGGTAATCGTATCGAGCCGGCGTCGGGAAGAGCGGGAAGTTCCGGCCGCACGGCACGTCATGAATATTGATGAGGACAGATGCCCTTGGCCGAGGCCGAGCGCTTGCGGGATGCGGGCCGGCTCAGCTAACCTGTGCGCGGCGATCACACGGTCGCACACGACATGAAGATGCGCCCACGAGCGCTCGATGGAGGGATCTCATGAGGATCAGGATCAGCGTCCGTAGGGCGTGGCCCACCCATTTCAATTCGTTCGATCTTGCTGATGCCGACGCGCTGCGTCGCAACCCCTGACCGCCATGAAGACCATGAAGAAACTGCTTGCGTTCCTCACGATGTATGCCCTTGCCTTGCCGGCTTTTGCGGAGGCGGCCTGCGACTGGGAGATCTCGGGTGCGCACATCACCGCCACGGACCAGGCCACGGTGCAAGCCAACAACAAGGCCATCTATGCGCTGCTGCTGGCATCCAAGCTCAGCGACTCGACGGTGCGCATGTTCGGCAGCAATGCCGGATGCCTGGTGAAGTTCATCTATTCGGCCTGAACGACAGAACCAACCCATGAACGTGTCCTTCTTCTCGCGGGCAGATGCCCGGCTGGCCAGGTTTGCAAGTGCCGCGCCGCGCATGCTGGCGATGGTGATGTCCGCAGTGGCGCTGAGCGCATCGGCGCAAGGGCTGGTCGTCAGCGAGAGCGGGCAAGCCGTTTTCAGCTACCCGATCGTCGTGCCGCCCGGTGTAGCGGGGATGGAGCCGAAGCTGAGCCTGGTCTACAACAGCGGCGGCATGAACGGGCCGATGGGAGTCGGCTGGTCGGTGCAGGGCCTGTCGCAGATCACCCGCTGTCCGAAGATCGAGCCGGTGCCGGTCGGCGCGTCGTACAAGCCGCGCATCGTCCCGGTGGCCTATGTTCCGGACGACAACCTGTGCCTCGATGGGCAGCGGCTCGTCAAGGTCGTGAAGGGCAGCGGCTCGTTCGTCGGCGAACCGGCTGCCGACCAGAGCCAACCGTCGCTCGGTGTGGCAACCGGGGCGGTGGAGTACCGGACCGAGAACGACGGTTTCTCGCGCATTCGTGCCAGCGGCTTTGCATCAACCTCCATCGGCGCCTCTGCAGGCCCGGGCACCTTCACGGTTCAGACCAAGGCCGGCCTGACGCAGGTCTATGGCCTGGTCACGGTCGGCACGGCGCCGACGAGCGATGGCGTCGTCAAGGCAGTCGGCGGTGCAAAGGCGGGTGTGGCCACGGCGTGGCTGCTGAAGACGGTGACCGATTCGGCCGGCAATGCCATCGAGTTCCAGTACGACAACACCGTGCGCACCTGGGGAACCGGGCCGAACGGCACGGCGACCGCCGGTGGCGAATGGAACCTGCAGGCGGTCTACTACGGCTGCAACTACGGCGTGAACCAGGCGTGCACGGCACGGCACAAGGTTCAGTTCAACTACATCGAGCGCTCGGACAAGGCAGAAGCCTTCCACCTCGGTGCCAAGGTGGTCAGCACGCGCCTGCTGTCATCGGTGGGCGTGTGGACGGCCAGCGGCACCGCCGTACGCAACTATCAGCTGGTCTACACGACCTCGGACGCATCGGCCCGCCAGTTGGCGACCAGCATCAAGGAGTGCGCCGGCAACGCTCAACTGACCTGCATGCCGGCCACGCGGTTCACGTACAGCCCGCTCAGCGGCTATGCCGCGTCGACGGCGTTCAACCTCGGTGGCTTGCCGCTGTCCAGCGCCGATGGCAGCCGCGGCGCCCTCACCGGCGACTTCAACGGCGACGGCAAGACCGACATCCTGTGGTGGCGCAAGGATGCTGGCGCGCCCGTCATGCAGATGGTCTGCGTGAACGATGTCTGCACCGCCCAGCCCTCCGGCAGCTACTACCTGAACGAACTCTGGCTGGCCGACGCGAAGGTGCCTGGCAAGTTCAACAAGGTGCCGGACATCGGTGAGGTGGGTCGTATCCGGCTGGGAGGCCGGTTCGACGGCAACGCCGAGAACGACACGGTCGACGTGATGGTCACCGACATCAACGGCGATGGCCGCGCCGACCTGGTCCGGCTGTGCAAGTCGGGCAACACCTCGTGGTGTCCGGCCAAGCTGCGCATGTGGCTGTCCGTCTCGGACAACGACCCGACCGTGACAGCCACCTACGGGCAGTTCGTCAACCTGCCCAACCCGGCCGCCGGCGTGCAGGGGCCATTGTTCGCCGCCGCCGGCACGGCCTTTGGCTACGTCTGCCAGGACAAGGCCTCCGGCAACGTGCCCCCCGTGGACGAACCACCCGACATCTGGCACCAGTCGTATGCGAAGGATGCGTACTGGCAGGACTTCGACGGCGACGGCCGGCTCGACCTGATCACGATGGACGTGCTGCAGACGTCGGCCGGGCCCGGCTGGGCTTCCTGCCCGCAGGTGCCGACCTTGACGCCGAGCTTCCAGACCATGCGCTACTACGTGGGGCGCGGCAACGGCCAGTTCGAGCTGAAGCAGACCGTCACGATGGCTACGCCGCACCGCACCGGCACGGTCAAGGGGGTGGGCGGCATGTCGTACGGCGAGGTGCTCGACGTCAACGGCGACGGCAGGCTGGATCTGCTGTTTCTCGGCAGCCGATGGATGCAGGACGGAAGCGGCAACTTCCAGGAGCTGACGGGTACCGTCGGCACAGCGCCGGGGAGTCCGCGCATGCTGATCGTTGATGCGAACGGCGACGGCAAGAGCGATGTCATCCTGATGGACCCGACGGCGTCGCGCACCATCCCGAGCCCGATTCCCGACGGCGTGACGGGCAAGACGGCCGTGAATGTTGCGGCGAACCCCTACGAAGCGCAGCTGTACATCAACCAGGGCGACGGGAATTTCGCGCTCGACAACAGGCCACTGGCCGGCCCGTACGCGATGGGTCGCGTCGACYACTGGACGCAAGGCGATTTGCACACGCCACACAGCGGTGCACCGCGTCACTTCGCCTTTGGCAGCGGCGGCAGCGGCTCGGTGCCGATGGACATCAACGGCGACGGCCAGACCGATTACATGGTCTGGATCGGCGACAACGATCGACACGAGCTTGCTTTCTACACGAGCCTGTCTGGCACCGATGCAGGCAAGACAGACAGCTCGGTCCCGGGCGTGTCCTCGACAAGCCGCGGGGCTGCGAACCTGCCGGAGATGATGACCGGCGGAGCGTTCTTCTACGCTGGAGACTTTCTGGGTCTGGGGTCTACGGGCTTCTTGCGCGTGCAGGACGGCAGCAGCAACACGCTGTGGTACCGGAACGGCATACCGCCCGACATGATGACCTCCGTGGCGAACGTGTCCGGGGTGGGCACGGCCATCACGTACGCCTCGACCGGCGTGGCCAGCGATGGCATCGCGGTGGGTCAGGGGAGCACCAGCGTCGGTGCTGCCGTGTATGCCGACACGCGCCCCGCGTTCGACCTGAGCGGCGTAACGGACCCGCAGGCTGCAGCCGACCTGGTGGGGGCCCATACCTGGCCCACCTTGCACCTTCACCCAGCGCAATGGCTGGTGTCCCGCACGCAGCAAGCCAGCGGCACCCGAGTGCCCGACGCAAGCGGCCTGCAGGTGACCACCGCCTTCGCGTATGTCGGCATGAAGTCCGACCTGTCCGGCGGCGGCAGCCTCGGGCTGGAGGCCGTCACCAAATACTTCCCCTACGCGAGCGGCGGCATGATGGCCAGCACCACCGAGTACCTGCAGCCGCTCAACGGGTCGGCCAACTCGCAGGACGGCACGCAGCGCAAGCAGTTCGTCGGCATGCCGAAGTGCAGTTTCACGCGCTACCTGAGCAGCTGGACGCCGAACGTGCTGAAGCCGATCGACGTGGACGACAGCCGCAACACCCGCCCCGGTTCGCCGCGGCAGCGTCCGTTGTCGGTGGGCTCCGGCACGTCGTCGGGCAGTGGCCCGAACGTCCACAGCGAGTGCTTCGAGGGCGACAGCAAGTCGGGCAGCGCCTGGTCCGCCGACATCATCGGCATGACGAACTACACCTACTGCGATGTGCAGGCGCAGGCCAATGCCGGTGTGGCCACGATGGACCAGCCGTGTGCGAGCACGTCGTTGGTGAAGCGGCCGTACCAGGTTCGTTCTGTCGAACGGAAGTGGGACCTGACGACGCGGTCGCTGCTGATCAGCAAGACCGACACCGTCAACACGGCGATGACGGTCTATGGCGATGTCAGCAACGCAACGATCACGACCACCGGCTACGGCGTGGGAGGTCCGGCCGGGCGGGACCAGATGGTGACGAAGACCACGAAGAACACCTATCTGAGCGTGGACGACGGCACGGAGCGCTTCATCAGCGGCGACAAGTGGTTCCTCGGCCGGCTGCAGTCCAGCAAGGTGACCTCCAGCACGTCGGCCACTCAACCGCCCGTGCAGAGCAACGCCGGCCTGAGCGACATCGCGAAGGCGACGCAGGATCCTGCGTTGAACGGCACGCCGCCGAAGCTGATCCGGCCTGAAGTGCTGATGAGCATCCTGCAGATGTTGTTGGAAGACTGAGCACCGCCATGGCTGATTTCCACAAAGCTCTCCCCCGCCTGCTGGGTACCCTGGCCGCTCTGGTGCTGCTGTGCGCGAATGCGCTGGCGCAGACCTTGCCTGCGCCAGTCTTCGAGGAGGAGCGTTCCAGCGAGTTCAAGTACGACGATGCGACCGGGCTGCTGATCGAGGAGAAGATCGAGCCGAACAAGGCCGCGCTGTGCGTCGTGACCAGCTACCAGCTGGATCCGTACGGCAACCGGAAGCAGACGACGACTTCGAATTGCGCAGACGCATCGTTGCAGCGCGTGGCGAGCGCGTCGTACAGCAATGCCGCTCAGCCGGATGGCACGCTCAACGGCAGCTATGCCACCAGTGTCTGGAACGCTCTGAACCACACCGAGACCAAGCTCGTGGACCCGAGGTTCGGACTAGCGACATCGCAGACCGGCCCGAATGGCCTGACGACGACGTGGGAGCTCGATGCGCTCGGCCGCAAGGTGAAGGAGGCGCGGGCCGACGGCAGCTTCAGCCGGGTGTGGTTCTGCTATGTGTCGCCGGCCATCTTCGACCAGAGCAGCAACTCGCCGGGCTGCCCGGGGTCGGGCGGCACGCAGATGGACAACCCGCCTGCGAAGGATCCGATGCCCGCGAACGCGATGAGCTTCGTGCACACGCAGTCGTACGGCGCCGATGGCACGGTCAGCGGGCCGTGGACCCGTGTCTACCAGGACGTGCGCGGCCGGACGATGCGCAGTGTGACGCAGGCGTTCGATTGCGATCCCGGAAGCGCCGCGGCGACATGCAGGCTGATCGTGGCCGACACGTTCTACAACCAGAACGGTGCGACGGTGCTGACGACGCAGCCGTACTTCCTGGACACGCTGAGCTCGGGCATCAACGGCAGCGGCTACGGTTTCACGTACACGCAGTTCGACGTGATCGGCCGACCGCTGGCGGTGTACACGGCCGACAACGGCGAGGGCAGCGAAGGGATCACCGACGCGGGCGCGATCGCGGAGCTCAATGCCTTCGGTCGCGCGCCGGGTGCGATGCAGTTCATGGTGGTGCGCTACGCCTACGAGGGCGCGAAGACGACGGTGACGCGGCGCGGCCGGCCCATTCAAGGTCGACCCGAAACCGCAGTTCAGACCGACGTCCAGTGGCGCGACGCGCAAGGCCATGTGGTGCTGGCCGAAGATGCGCAGCACGCGCAGACGGCGTTCCTGTACGACGCGCAGGGCAGCCTGGTGACGACGGTGGACCCGCTCGGCAACCGCGTGGAGATACGCTACGACGGGCGAGGCCGCAAGACGGCGATGCTGGACCCGAACAAGGGCTACTGGACATACGGCTACAACGCGCTCGGCGAGCTGACATCGCAGCAGAGCCCGAACCAGCTTGCGGCAGGCACGAGCAGCACGCTGCGCTATGACGTGCTGGGGCGGCTGGTCGAGAAGCTGACGCCGGATTTCAAGACCACCTACTTCTACGACACGGTCAACGGCGCGTCGAACGGCACCGCCTGCCTGTCCGCCGCCGGCGGCGGCGCGAACGCGACCAAGGGCAAGCTGTGCGGCAGCAGCACGACACACGGCGTGGTGCGCTCGGCGGTGTACGACCGCTACCTGCGGCCGGTGAGTGCCACGACGGCGATCAGCCCGGACCCGCGCTACGTGCAGAAGACCTTCTCGCAGAGCCTGGAGTACGACGCGAACTTCGGCCGGCTCGTGAAGCAGAGTTGGCAGACCGGCGTGAGCGTGCAGTACGGCTACACGGCGCTGGGTGCCTTGCAGACGGTGCACAACGGCAGCGGCTACGCGTACTGGACGGCRCAGCGGGTGAACGCCTGGGGCAAGGTGGAAGACGCGCAGCTGGGCCATGGCGTGAACACCCACACGCGCTTCGATCCGATGAGCGGGCGAGTCACTGATGCGGCGGCGGGCACCGGTACCGACATCGGAGATCCGACGCTGACGGAGGTGTTCAAGCACCAGTACGTGTGGGATACGCTGGGCAACCTGATCCGGCGCGTCGACATCAATGGGGCCGGGACCAACCTGAATGTGGGCGAGTGGTTCGACTACGACAGTCTGAACCGGCTGACGCAATACCAGGTGACGAACCCGGGCGGCGTGACCCAGGACGTGACGCTGGCCTACAACGCGATCGGCAACATCCTCTCCAAGAGCGATGTCGGCTCGTACATCTACCCGGCCAGCGGCCAGCGCCTGCCGCATGCGGTGAGCGCGATCCGCCCGCGCGCCGGTGGGCCGACGTACAACGCCGACTACGAGTACGACGCGCAGGGCAACCTGACACGGGCCCTGGGCGACGCGCGGTACCGCAGCGTGCGCTACAACAGCTTCAACCTGCCGCAGGGCGACGGGGTTACGCCGGGCATCGTCGGCGTGGGCAGCGGCGGTGCGGCAGCACCGACCTACGACTGGGTGTACGGCGAGACCGAACAACGCCTGGTCGAGTTGCGCAAGACCAGCCGCGGCACGCGCACGACCTGGACCTTGCACCCCGATGGCGCGAACGGCCTGGGCTACGAGCAGGAGACCGACGAGAACGGGGTGACGACGAACCGGCACTACATCTCGGCGGGCGCGACGACGGTGCTGCTGACGACGACGGCCGCGGYGCCGGCGACGACGAGCAAGCTGGAGTACTGGCACAAGGACCACCTCGGCTCGACGGTGGCGGTGACGGTGGCCGGCGGAGCCGACTGGCGCAGCGTGGTGAAGACGATCCGCTACGCCTATGACCCGTGGGGCAAGCGGCGGTATGCGAGCGGTGCAACCGATCCGGCCAACGCGCTGATCGGTGACTACCACGGCGGCGCACCGGACGCGGCCAGCGGCACGGACCGCGGTTTCACCGGGCACGAGCACCTGGACGACCTGGGCGTGATCCACATGAACGCGCGGCTGTACGACCCGCTGATCGGGCGCTTCATGCAGGCCGACCCGGTGGTGGGCGATCCGTTCGACATCCAGACCTACAACGCGTACAGCTACGTCTACAACCAGCCGTTGAACACGGTGGATGCGAATGGGAAGTGTCCGGTGTGCATCGGGGCCATCGTGGGCGCGATAGCGCTGCATGCCATGGGCATCATCGACCAGCAGCAGATGCGGATGGTGGTGAGCATTGCGGTGGCGGCATGGCTTGGGCCGGGAGCCGGCCCGTCATCGTGGCCCGCCGCGGGACAAGCTGCGGCAGCGGGATTCGTGTCGGGGGCGATTGCGACCGGCGACTTCAACGGAGCAGCGCAGGGTGCGTTCACGTCGCTCGCATTCTATGGAGCGGGCAGCTTGGGGAATAGCCTGAGCAGCACGGCAGCAGCCTCAGGCGAGACAGAGATGGCTGCGTACTGGAGTGAGAAGGGCCTGGGTCGCACGATGCTGCATGCCGGAGTCGGCTGCATCACGAGCGTGACGGGTGGGGGAAGGTGCGGCGCCGGTGCTGCGTCAGCCGGGGCATCGCAGTTCCTGGGGGCCCGGTTGAACGTCGGCGAGCGGGCGGCCGACACCTTCATCCACGCGATGATTGGCGGGACGGCATCGGTGCTGGGTGGTGGGAAGTTTGCGAGTGGGGCGCAGTCAGGGGCATTTGGCTATTTGTTTAACGACTCCGCCCATGACGGGGAGGCGATGGCAAGTAGTAAGGTTTCAAGAGCTCTCTTGAGTTCCGAAATCACACTGCTGCAGTCATATTTTGGAGGGGCGGTAAATTACGGTGCCGTTTCTCTAAATTCGTGCTGTGCGCCACCAACGGCTGGCGCTATTACTTTGGAGAATAGTATAAATTTCTCGCCGGAAAACTATAGATCTGATTTCTCAACGGCCGATTCATATTCGCAGTCCGTACTCATCCATGAGATTACTCATGTGTGRCAATATCAGAATAGGGAGGTCACCGGCTACACTCGCTGGAAGGCGGCTGCTGAAAGTATTGAATACGGCCGGCAAGGAGCGTATGTTTATGAATTGGACTCGTTGAAAACATTCGCTCAGTATAGATTTGAGCAACAGGGGCAAATGATGCAGAATTATTATATTAGAAAAATAGGTGGACAAGACGTGTCCGCATTCGAGTCCGTTATATATTCAAATGGGATAAAGAAATGATTGCGTATCATCTCCTTCGTGTGCTTTTTGTTTCTCTACTCTCTCTCTCGGTATTGCCTGCTTTCTCGTATGAAAACGAGGTGAAAATCTCCATGGAGATGAATGAAAGTGGTGTGGTTGTTTTTGAATTGAAGTCGGAAGTCATGAAAATGGTTCCGGTGAATAGTCTATCGGTGACTCCGGGAGGGGTGAATTCATGGGATCTTGGCAAGCCCTCGTGGCGGTTGGAGTTGAAGCCAGGGAGTTACATTGGGTTGGATCGGGTGGTCTATGGAGAATCCATTCCGGGCTTCGAGTCAACGCTGGCTGAAGCCTTGCAACCAAATATTCATTATCTTGTTGGCGTCAGCGGCGCAGGTTTTGCAAAAGGTTTGGAATTCTATATATCGGAGAGTAAGTTCGGTCAGCGAGTAATGCATGTTTGTGTGGCGCCGAAGAGCTATCCCAACCTTGCTTGTAAATAGCAACTTGGTGACAAATCCAGCAAATGCCGATCCTCAGGCGATTCAATATTCTATGGTGGCAGAGCAGGGTGACCTCTATCCGACGATTTGTGTGAACTCGTGCATGTGAATACCGGAGAAATCTGGAAGTATTGGATGCCAGCGAGTTCGTCAAGAGTTGGTGCGATCCGAGCCATAACCGAATGAAGTATTCATCCCTCAATGGAAGGAATTGCAATGATCTTCATCAAATCGCCAATCACATTTCTGTCCAGCCTGATCGCTGGACTGGCCATGCAGGTCGCACCGTTGAACGCCAATGCGTACATCGAATGCGCCCTGACGCCGACGAAATTCTTTGTGGGGGACTCCATCCTGTGGGTGAACTATCAGGAAGGTGGCGTCGGCACCATCGCGCAGTCAGATCCTGACTTCAAACCAGTCTTCGCCGTCATCATGACGGCAATCACAACGCAGAAATCGGTTCTTGTCAGGTATCCAGACGGAGCGAGTTGCACGAGTCAACAAGACATCGTAGGAGTTTGGCTGTCGAGGTGACGGACCTTCGTTGACGAGCGCCGATCCGGGCTTGCCGACGCTTGTCGAAGAGCAAAACACTGCAACCAAAGGGAGAACTATGAAGGTCATTCATTCGGCAGTAGTTGCACTGCTTTCGATGTCCATGAGCGCACATGCCGGCACCGCCGGGCCCGTCAAGCTCAAGAACATCTACTTCATGTCAAACGGCGTTGTCATGGCGTATGTCGAGGGGCCTCGCGCCAACTTTCCCGCCTGTGCCGCAGTCGAAAGCATGCGCTTTGCCCTGAACGCTGCCACGCCGGCCGGCAAGGCACAACTCAGCGGCCTGCTCTTGGCCTATACCACCGGAAAGACCGTCTCGATTTGGGGAACGGGTGCCTGCACGGCGTGGAACGACACGGAGTCGATCGAATTCTTTGCCATCAACGACTAGTCAACCGAAGGGACCGGTGAAGGCTGCGCCGATACCTCGGCATCGACCAAGGCGGATCGGGGGTGCTGTCGCTGAAAGACTCGACACCGATCTGGAACTGAACGCTGCCCGACCGCAAGCCGGGCACTCGGTCACTCGGCCGGGTCGTACTGACTGATTTCGCAGTAGCCGCTGGCGCCAGTGCCCGACGCGTAGACTGTGGCGCCCTTCTTGCCCATCGCGAACATCATCAGTGTTGTCGCGACCATGGTCTTGTGCTCCGTCCGGATCAGCATCCACCCGCCAGGCGCGCCAGCGCAATTGGTCGGCTGCCCCGCATCGACCATGATGAGCAAGCCCGCAGGAGTGCTCGTCAGGTTGGTGACGGTTCCCGTGACGTAACCCTCGGCAGCGTGCGCGCCAAGCACGGCAGTTGCCAGCGCCAGTGACAGGAGGGCCTTCAGCGCCGACGACGAGTGGGTGCTTCGCTTGAACATGTGGTGGCCCATTGCGCTTTGCCGATCGGTGTTGTCGTGTCGATGGAGTAGTTGTAGCAGCGACAGCAGTGCAGAGGTCAGGATCTTGATCATGAGTGGGTGTCTCGGCGTGGCGCGGAATTACCGCCGCAATTGTCCGCGGCGCGGGTCAGAATTTGTAGCTTCCCGAGAAACCCACCATCCAATTGCGCCCCGGTGCCGGCTCGAAATAGCGGGCATTGCCCTCGTTGACGATCACCGACCCCGCATAGGTGCGATCGAACAGGTTGTCGACCCGCGCGAAGCTGCTGAATTGCCAGGCGCCGAGGGGCAGCACATGCCCGACGCTCGCACCGACGGTGGCCTGCCCGGCCGCCGCATCCGAATTCAAGTCATTGACGAACACCTTGCTGAGCGCCCGCACGTCGACCCCCGCGCGCCAGCCCTGCGGCGGCGCCCACGCCAGGCTGGCCTGCAAGCTGCTGCGCGCGATGCCCGGAATGCGCTGCCCCGACGCGATCTCGACGTTCGGTGCCGCACACGGCGTCACCGTGCAGGTCATGAACGCGTCGCGGTAGCGCGCATCGAGCCAGGTGGCCGCTGTCTGCGCCTTCCACGGCTCGGGCAGCGCCGCGACGGCGCTGAGTTCCARCCCGCTGCGCCGCGTGCTGCCCGCGTTCTGGAAGGTCGATCGCCCACCGGTGTTGGTCAGCGTGACGATCTCGTCCGAGGTGCGGGTCTGGAACACCGCGGCGTTGAACTCGCCGATGCCRTCCAGCCGGCTCTTCACGCCGAACTCCAGGCTGCGGCTCGTCGCCGGCCGCAGCGCGAAGTTCAATCCCGTCGCACCGTTCGGCCGGTAGCTCAGCTCGTTCAGCGTCGGCGTCTCGAAGCCCTTGCCGGCCGTCGCATACAGGTGCACCGAGCGGCTCGCGGCCCACAGCACGCCCAGCACAGGCAAGGTCGCGCGATGGTCGGCGCGGCCGCTGTCGTCGGGGTTGGCACCCACGATGTAGTTGTCGTGCGATTCGAAGCGCACGCGGCTGTGCCGCACGCCGGCGTTCAGCGTCCAGTCGGCCGCCGGCTGCCATGACGCCTGCAGGTACGGGTCGATGTTGCTGACGAAGTTGGTCTCGTCGCGCCGCATCGCGCCGCGCTGGCCGCGCTCGGGCGTTGCAGCACTGCCGCTGTAGTTGAGATACCCCTGTCGCAGTTCGCGCAGCCTGTCGTATGCCAGCCCGCCGATCAAGGTCAAGGGCTGATCGGCCATCGAGGTCTTCGTCGTCCAGCGCCAGTCGGTGCCGCTGTAGTCGCGCCGCAGGTCGATCACGCCGCCCGGGTGCAGCGCGTTGTTCGCCTGCGTCGCCACCGGAATGGCCTGGAACTGCTCGGTGCGCCGGTGCCCGCCGTACACCATCACCCGCAGCGAATGGGCCGCCGACACCCGCCGATCGAGCACGATGCCGGCCTGCGTCTGCGAGACCGTCTTGCGCGTGTCGAAATCGGTCGCCACCGGGTCGGCGCTGCGCGGATCCGCATCGAACGCAGCCCGCGTCAGCCCGAGCGGATCCTGCGCGAACGGCAGCGCGACGCTGTTCAGCACCACGCTCCATCGCGTGTCGTCGTCCGCCCGCCACACCAGCTTCGCGTTGCCGATGTCGCGCCGCGCGGCGCCGTGGTCGCGGTAGCCGTCGGTCTCGAAATGGCTCGCGCTCAGCAGGTAGCTCAGCCGGCCCTCGGAGCCCGACAGCTTGCTGCTCGTGCGCATCGCGCCATCGCTGCCGCCCGCCAGGCCGAAACTCAGCGCCGGCCGGCCGACACCCTCTTCGGTGAACACCTGCAGCACGCCGCCCGACGAATTGCCGTACAGCGCCGAGAACGGCCCGCGCAGCACCTCGATGCGCTCGACCGAGTTCAGGTCGACATTGGTGATCTGGCCTTGCCCGTCGGGCAGCGTGGCCGGGATGCCGTCCACGTAGAGCCGCACGCCGCGGATCCCGAAGGTGGATCGCGCGCCGAAGCCGCGCACCGAGATCTGCACGTCCTGCGCGTAGTTCTGCCGGTCGCGCGCCTGCAGGCCGGGCACGCCGGCGAGGCCGTCGGAGAGGTTGACCTGCAGCCGCCCGTCGCGCAGCGTGTCGCCGTCGACCACGTCGATCGAGGCCGGCACGTCGAAGCGCGGCGTCTCGGTGCGGGTGGCCGTCACGGTGACGGCGGGCAGCACCTGCTGGGCCGGGGCAGAAGGGGCCAGCGCGCACAGCGCCAGCGCCGAGAAGGCGGTTCGTCGATTCATGGGCGCTCGCCGGGCCATCGACATGCCGTTGCCGGCTCTAGCCGAGCACGATCGCCACGCTGGTGAACAACGCGGCCGCCAGCGTCGCCGCCAGCAGCCACGGCCCGCGGCGCCAGCGCTGGCGCGGCGGGGGCGGCGTGGCGAGCAGGTCGCCGTCGCGCAGCCGCACCAGGGCGGCCTCCGAATCGAAATGCCGCGACACCGACAGCAGYGCCATGTCCGGCGCGAACGACGCGCGCGTCATCGACTGCGTCGTCGCGAAGCTCTGCGCCAGCGGCGTGAACGAGGTCATCGAGACGCCGGCGCCGAGCGGCGTCTCGCCGTCGGCCGCCTCGTCGGCGCTCGCGTCCGCCAGGCTGCTGCGGCAGGCCAGCAGGTCGGCGGCCAGCGCCTCGGCGCTCTGGTAGCGGTCGGCCGGCTGCTTGGCCAGCGTCTTCGCGACGATCAGGTCGARCACCACCGGCACGTCCGGGTTCAGCCGGCTCGGGATCGCCGGCTCGGCGTGGCCGATCGCGTACATCAGCTGGTTCACGTCGGCGCCGTTGAACGGCGTCGTGCCGGTCAGCATCTCGTGCAGCACGACGCCCAGCGAGAAGATGTCGGCCCGGTGGTCGATGTCGTTGCCGGCGATCTGCTCCGGCGACATGTACTTCGGCGAGCCGAGGATGGTGCCGGTCTGCGTGATCACGTCCGAGGTCGGGATGCGCGCGATGCCGAAATCCATCAGCTTCGCGTGCCGCCCGTGCACCAGCATGATGTTGGCCGGCTTGATGTCGCGGTGCACCACGCCCTGCGCATGCGCGACGGCGGCACCCAGCGCCACCTGGCGCACGATGTCGACCGCCATCGCGAGCGAGACCCGGCTGCTCGCCAGCCGGTCGCGCAGCTCCACGCCCTCGAGCAGCTCCATCGCGAGGTAGGCCCAGTCGCCGTCGCGGCCGACGTCGTACACCGTCACCAGGTTCGGGTGGTTCAGCCCGCCGGCGGCGCGCGCCTCCTGCTGGAAGCGCACCGCATGCTCGGCGGCGGCATCCTCGCCCATGTACAGCGTCTTCAGCGCGACCGGGCGGCCCAGCTGCTCGTCATGCGCGCGGTACACCACGCCCATCGCACCGCGGCCGAGCTCCGACTGGATGCGGTAGCGGCCCAGTTGCGGCGGGAGGCGCGGGTCGACGTGCGTGTGGATGATGGTGTCTGGAGAATTCACGGCATCTCAGTTTCCGAGCCGGCGGCGCAGGTCCTGCCAGAAGCCCGACTTGCCCTGCTTGACCGGCCTGGCCGGTTTCGGGGCCGCGACGAAGCGGTGCTGGATCGTGATGCGTTCGCCCGGCGCGACCTGAACCTCGGTACTGTACGGCGGGAACCCGGCCGCCGTCAGTTCCAGCGTGTGCGGGCCGCTCGCGAGCTCGATCTGCGTCAGCGGCGGCGTGCTGCCCTTGTGCTCGCCGTCGACCGACACCTCGGCCTGCGGCTTCACGTCGAACACGATCACCGCGCCCTGGGTCGCCTCGCGCCATTCGTCCAGCCCCCAGCGCACCGCGATGCCGCCGCCGATCAGCAGCGCGCTGCCGATGATGCCGCCCAGCAGCAGCCGGCGCTGGTACTGCAGGCTCGCCTGCGGGTTGATCGCGAACAGCTCGTGCGTGCGCACCTGGTCGTCGATCGAGGTGCCAGCCAGCTCCAGCCGGCGCGCCGCGCCCGGCGAGTTGACATCGAGCGCGTCGCGGAAACTGCGGGTGGCCAGCATGCGGCCGGGCTTGGCGAAGGTGGCGATGGCCGCCGCGGTGCTCAGCCCGTCGCCCATCAGCGCGGGGCCGCCCTGGGCATCGGTCACCAGCTTGACGGCGCCGTGGTTCAGGCCGACCACGGTGCGCCGGCTGCGGCTCTTGCGGGCCAGTCGCTGCGCGACGTCGAAAGCCACCAGCGGATCGGCGGTGATCACGATCGCGATGCCGTCGCGGGCGTCGAGCACGACGCGCTCGCTGGCAGGAACTGCGTCCAGGGCCGCCGCGGCGCGCGACTCCAGCCGGGCCTTCAGCGTCGCCTGCTCGGTCACCGACGAGCTGCCGAATTCCCGGATGCGGGCGAACACGACGCTCGCAGGCCTCGCGGTCGGGACTCGGTTTTCTTCAGGCATCGGGGGCGCTGCGTTCGGGTGGGCGATTGGAGACGCGATTGGAAACGCATTTGAGCCTACCACCGCCCCCCCACCGGTGGCGGGATGCAACCGGTTGTGCCATACGTCACGCCGATAGCGGGTGATTGCTCACGGCTCGACGACCACCTGCACCATCGCGCTGTTGAACCGGGAGATGCCGTACTCGATCGGCCGGCCCGCGGCGTCGACGTAGACGCTCTCGACAACCAGGATCGGCGTCGCCGGCGGCTGCTTCAACTGGCGCGCCACCGCCTGCTCCGGCAGCTTCGCCGTCACCCGCCCGAGGCGCCGCTCGAAGCTGCCCACGCCCAGCCGCGCCAGCGCTAAATGCGTCTTGCCGAGTTCGCGGTAGACCTGCGCGATGCCGGCAAATCGGGGCAGCGGGAAATACTGCGTGCAGACGCCGACCACCTTGTCGTCGACGACATCGAGCGAATCGACCTGCACGACGCGGCTGCCGGCCGCCAGTTCCAGCAGCGACAGCACCTCGGGCTCGGGCACCCGCTCGGCGTCGTGCGTCAGCCGGCTGGCGCCGACCCGCCGCGCCTTCGCGAGGCTGTGGGCGAAGCGGCTGCGCCGGCCGAGCGCGTAGTCGATCGCCTCCTCGCGCACGAAGGTGCCGCGGCCGTGCAGCACCTCGACCAGCCCGCGCTCGGCCAGCGCCTTCACGGCCTGGCGCACGGTGTGGCGGTTGACGCCGAAGCGGCCGGCCAGCTCCAGCTCGTTGGCCAGCCTGCCCGTCACGCGCCCGCCGAGGATGTCGTCGGCCAGCGCCTTCTCGATCTGCAGCCAGATCGAGACGCCCGCGCTGCGCGTCAGCGGAATCGCAGGGCTCACGGCCGCTCGCCGCGCGCGAGTCGCGCCTCGATCGCGTCCAGCACCGCAGGCAGCCCGGCGACGCTGTCGATCACGAAATGCGATCCGGCCTGCGCGAGCGTCGCCGCGGCGCGGCGGCGGTGCGCCTGCAGCTCGTCCGGTGCCAGCGCCTGCAGCGCCGCCAGCGTCAGGCCGGCCTCGTTGCCCGACAGCGACAACCCGACCGTCCACATGCCGGCCGCCAGGCCTTCCTCGATGCCGGGCACGGTGTCGTCGACCTTCACGCAGGCGGCGAGCTCGCCGATGCCGAGTTCGATCACGTTGGCCAGCGCCATCCACGGCCCCGGCCGGCCGCCCGGCTTCAGGTCGTCGGTTGCGACCGCATGGTCCAGCCGCAGGCCCTGTGCGGCGGCATGCGGCAGCAGCCGGTCCATCACGACGCGCGGGTAGCCGGAGCATGAGCCGAGCTTCAGGCCGCGGGCGCGCAGCGCGGTGACCATCTCCAGCGCGCCGGGGATCAGCGTCGAGTACTGCGCCACCCGCTCCACCTGCAGCGGCAKGAAGGCGGCGTACAGCGCGTCGACATCGCCGCGGCCCATCGCACGGCCGAATCGCGCCTGCCAGCGCGCGGCGACGCCGGGCTGCCGGCCGAGCGCCTGGATGTGGTCCCACTTCGCGAGGCCCATCGGCACCCGCGCCTCGGCCAGCGTGATCTCGATGCCGAAGCCGGCGAAGGCATCGATCAGCACCTGGGTTGGCGCGAACGAGCCGTGGTCGACCAGCGTGCCGGCCCAGTCGAAGATGACGGCCTGCAGCGGGCCCTGGTAGCGGCGGACGTGGCGGTACGGTGACTGGATCATGCCGGTGCTCCCATCGCGTCGAGCGCATGGCCGATCGCATCGACCGCCTGCCCGATCTCGGCGCGACCGATCGCGCCGATGCAGCCGACACGGAAGGTCTCGACTGCCGTCAGCTTGCCCGGATACAGCACGACGCCGCGCGCCTTCACGCGCTCGTAGAAATCGCTGAAGTTCCAGCCCGGCCCCGGCGGCGCATGCACCGTGACGATGATCGGCGCCTGGATGGCGGCCGGCAGGAAGCTGCGCAGCCCGAGCCGCGCGAGCCCGGCCAGCAACGCCTCGCAGTTGTCGCGGTAGCGGGCGAGCCGTGCCGGCTGGCCGCCCTCGGCGTCGTACTGATCGAGGGCTGCCGCCAGCGCGGCGAGCACGTGCGTCGGCGGCGTGTAGYGCCATTGCCCGGTCTTCTGCAGGTAGCGCCACTGGTCGTGCAGGTCGAGCGACAGTGAATGCGCACGGCCCTCGGCCTGCGCCAACGCGCTCTCGCGCACCAGCACGAAGCCCATGCCAGGCACGCCTTCGAGGCATTTGTTGCTGCTGGCGATCACCGCGTCGAAGCGCAGCGTGCGCGCCGACAGCGGCAGCGCGCCGAAGCCGCTCATCGCGTCGATCACGAGGCGCCGGCCGGCGCGCTCGACCACGTCGGCCACCGCCTGCAGCGGGTTCAGGATGCCGGTGCTGGTCTCGCAGTGGATCACGCCGACGTGGGTGATGGCTGGGTCCGCGGCCAATGCGTCGGCGACGCGCGCCGGGTCGATGGCCGCCGCCTCGCCGAAATCGAGCACCTGCACCGCGCGGCCCATCACCGCCGTCAGCCGCGCCATGCGCTGGCCGTAGGCGCCGTTCACGAGCACCAGCAGCTTGCCGTCGCGCGGCAGCAGCGTGCCGATCGCGGCTTCCACGGCGAAGGTGCCGGAGCCTTGCAGCGGCACGCAAGCGAACTCGCCGCCGCCATCGATCACGGCCAGCAGCCGGCGGCACACGTTGGCCGTCAGCGCATTGAAGCGGCCGTCCCACGAGCCCCAGTCGGTCAGCATCGCCATCTTGGTGGCGAGGCTGGTGGTCAGCGGGCCGGGGGTCAACAACAAGGGTTCGCGCATCGAAAACATCCGCAGGGAGGGAAGAGGGCTCAGGCCCGCCAGGCCTGCGAACGCCGCCCGAGCCAGGCCGCGAGCGCGTTGATCAGCAGCGTCGCGGCGAGCGAGCTCGCGACGATCAGCGTGGCCATCGCGGCGGCGGCCGCGGTGTCGCCGGCATCGTCCATGCCGAGCACCGCGATCGAGGCGAGCGTGGTGTCGGGCGTGTAGAGGAACACCACCGCGCTGACCGTCGTCATGCTGGAGACGAACAGGTAGCGCGCCACGTCCAGCAGCGCGGGCAGGCTGATCGGCAGCGTCACGCGCAGGCAGGCCGTCCACCACGGCCGCTTCAGGCTGCGCGAGACGGCCTCGATCTCGCCGTCGACCTGGCGCAGCGCGGTCACCATCGTCAGGTGCGCCGTCGTGTAGAAGTGGGCGACGCCGGCGGCGACCAGGATCGCGAGGCTGCCGTACAGCGCCGGCAGCGGGTTGCCGGGCGCGTTGAAGAAGAAGATGTAGCCGAGGCCGAGCACCAGGCCGGGCACCGCCATCGGCAGCAGCACCAGCGCGCGGATCAGCGCGGCCGGTGCGCGCGGCGCCGGGGTCTTCAGCGTCAGGTAGGCGGTGATGAAGACGAGCAGCGTGCCGGCGAGCGCGGTCAGCGCCGCCACCGTCACGCTGTTGCCGAAGGCGCCCCAGCCGCCGCCGTCGACGTGGTCGAAGTCGTAGTGCGCGAGCGTCGGCACCAGCTTGTACGGCCACAGCTGGATCAGCGAGGCGGCGACCGCGGTGCCGAGCAGCGCCAGCAGGAACAGCGAGACGGCAGCGCAGACGGCACCGAGCACGCCGTCGCGCACGCGGTTGCGCCCCGGCCGGTACGCGA
>NZ_JBFUGW010000018.1:0-43369 GCF_056402735.1 Rhizobacter sp. P3_C12 | reverse complement strand
GACTTACCTCATATACCGGCGATAATGTCGCTGCGTCATACATCCAGCTTTTGCCTTCGTCATCGTGTGCACGCAGTGAAATCAAAACCCCTTCGCTCGGCGAATACCTAACATGTGTTCGGCGTCCCGCTGGGATCCAGAGAGAGCATTTGGGAGGCAGAGATTGCGTACCTTCTGATTCCAAAGGAAGCGGCTTGCCGTCCGAATGACTCTGTCGGTACACGTTAATATCGGCTGCCACGCCCATTGGGTTAAAAATGAGCTCACTTCGGTAGCCGCCGGCGATATATAGGCCCCCATACAGCGCTTTGCTCTCTGCGCTTACTGAATACAAATCATAGTCATCGAAATGAGCTAGAAGAACTTCGTCAAAGGAGCCGGATGGTGACTCTGACGAGTTCCGGCAAATAGCTTGGAGTGACTTGTTCAGCAGGCGTGACAACGCTCCACTCGAGAGTAAGCGAGTCAACTCTGTCCTTAGAATATCTTCTGTAGGCGGAAGAGTCATAGTGGGGCTTTCATCGGGGTTTCCTCGGCACGCGAATCCAGTGCATCACGTGCAGAGTAAGCATAAAGAAGGAATAGACCTGCGCTGACCGGCATCAACCATACTGCTACGTCGCGAACCCCGGGCCCAAGAAAGAGGAGGTAACCGGCAACCCCGGCCACCGCTAAGTTGATGAGACTCATGCCGCGGTGCAACGAAGCCCAAGTACGACGGTCGTCGCCGTGCTTGGATACCGCGATTTGGATCTTCGACTGTAGCGTGCTAGAGATAAATGTATGAAAGAAGCCGCAGAGTCCAACGCAAACTATCAGGGCCGGAGCGTCATGAAAGAGCACCAGTGCGAACAGCGACGCCAACAATCCCGTACCTAATCTGCCGATCGACTGTTCAAGAAGCCATGGCCAATGAACTCCCGCTGCCGACAGAAACCCTCCCAATCCCCACGCTCCAATCGCGAGACCAATTTCAAACTGAGTCAACTGACGAAGCTCGAAAACCGCAAACTCCAATGAATTAATGCAGGCTCCCGTCAGGATAAGGACGAGCCAACTCCATGTAAGTGTCCGTATGAGAGCTGGCACCGGGGACACTCCGGTAGAAATTGAATCTTGGGCAACTGTGAGCGTCTTCGCACCGTCTGTAGCTACGCCGTCTTGCTCTTCAGTCGTACCATAGAGTTGTCGGCAATAGATCAGTCCGAAAACAAGGATGACGGCAATTGCGGCGTCCAGAAGCAGGAGAACGCTGAGATTTGTATAACTTGCGACCACCCCGCCAAGTGGCGGCCCGACCGCAATCGCAGCTGCCATCAGTCCGTTGAGCCGAAGTCTCATTCCCTTTGCCGCCGCCGCTGGCACCCACTCCGAGATCAGCGATTGCATCGCAGGGCCCGAGTAGGTGCGTAACATGGCCGCTGCCAGGAAATAAGCAAAGATGCTAATTGTGCTGAGGTTGTTGCTCAGATAAACAAGGAGCAACGCTCTAGCGAAGTGTGTCGCAATAATCCCCGTCACCCTCGCCCTCCGCGGGAATATTCTGACAAACGTCATTGCCAGTAGTATCGCTGGTATCGTCTGGAAAACAATGGAATATGCGACACTTCCGCTACCACTCATCTTCATAAGAGAAACGGTTAGAGCAAAGTATGAAAGAAAGCTTCCTACTTGTCCGCCGATCGCCAGAGCATATATCGGCAAAAATGTAGGCGCCCCACTATGGTTGGGCTTGATCATTAGATATCTTCCTCAAAGAAAACTGCGTTTGTCAGCTGTGCATTAAGTGCGTTGAAATCCAAGTCGGCGAGTTCATTCTCAAAGTGTTCGCGAATATTCTGTAAAGCGTTGGCTGCAAAGGAAGCTGCCCCGCGCTCAGCGAGATACAAATGAACCAGCTTTCGCGCTCGCTGGTACTCTTCGTTGGATACTCCCTCGCGAATGAGATCCCGATAAATGGATCCTAAGCGCCCGCGCGGGCTTCTAAGCTCAGTCCCCGCACCCCGTGGAGCAACTGTTCCTATCATCTGGACGTGATCGTCAGCATGAGTAATTTCCGCATAGCGGTAGCAGAGCGGATCCAAGCCTCGAAGAGCGGAGAATATGCGCCCGCTTCGTGAATGGAGCACGGCCGAGAGAATCGAAATTGCGTGTACTCGATTAATGCCCCGGCGCGAGAAAGGAATGATTATTCCAGCTCCAAAGAATCGATATTCAGAGAGCTCACTTTCTCGGACTTGATTAGACCGGCTATACGAGTTAACAAAACTGCGTAGCGGGTCGGATTTCAGGTACGGTCCGAGGGCGCATCTAAACTCAAGAAGATGCCCCACGGCATATTCGGCAACGGGCAGAGGTGGCGCTGTGGTGACGACTGCAATCTGCTCGTCGTAGTGAGGCTGGCCGGAGGCCGCCTTCAGGCCCGGCGACGATACTCGCCGTCTTAGCGACCCTCTTACCGGTGAGGATCCTGAACTCGGCATCATCTTAGCCATGAAGCGCGCCATCGCGCGCGTCAACGGATCTCCTGCTGTCGCAGGAAAGGGGTGGTCCAAATCCTTCAGCGTGTCGATAGAAATCTTTGACTCGCACACCTCCCGTGCGTAGCTGAAAAGCATGTCGACGTCCGAAATTGAGATTTCACCCTCAACGCTGAGAAATACTCCGAAATAGCCGTCTAGCGTTGAGAAGGTGATTTCGGAATCTCTCCGGGGCACATCGTTGGCGCTTGAGGGCGGCCTAGAAAATTTGGGCGTTGATTCGTAGCTTGTGAGGTCATCCTCAGTTAATGCATGATATCGCCAGACAAAGCCGAGGTGCTGCCGGAGATCCGCGCTCGAGAGCCTCAAGATTGGAATGTCTGCGCGAGTCATTGCGCTATGCCGTGACAACAGAGATGGAACCAGCCGTTGTCGATAGTGATGTCTGGATGGCGTGCACGTTTTCCGCAGAGAGGTCGTTGACCCACTTGCGCCAAGTGCTAGAAATATCGCCTTGGAGAATGTCCTTCGGCCAAAATGAAAGAGGTGTCATCCAGGTTTCCGAAAAGAATGAGGACGAAGTAAAGCGCCGGGATAGTTCATTTTTTACGGCATATAGATCGGCAGCCTGCCAGTTGAATCCAAGTAACCATTGGATCAGAATACGTGCGAGCGACGAGCCACGCACACCAGGCATCCTCAAGCTGCACTCGGCGAACGATATACTTCGGATCTCGCAAAGGTTAATTTGCAGGCGCTGACGAACAATCATTGGGAAGCTCCGCTCAGCGACTAGCTGCGCGAGTTTCCAATACGTAGCGTAGGTAGCAAATCTCTCCTCCGATGGTAAAGCCCTGCAAGGAAATATCGCAATCACTTGCTCTTCTTCGGCAGGATGCATCGGAAGTGTGGATATCGGGTTGCTCACAATAGTGCTTGATGAGCGAATGTCTGGCAAGGCCCTTCCTCCAGTAGAGGTCGTGGGGTGCTCCAGAAAATACTTAGATAACGTATCGAAAATGGCTGTGAACGAAATTGGTCCGACATATATAAATCTCACTGTGGCGCCCACATGTGTCGTACGATGCAGGTCACGTAAAGCTTGGCTAGGAATTTCCTCCATCGAACTGCGGAGCCCACGGCTATGATGTGGCCGATCGCGTCCGAGTAGTCCAGCAATAAGGTGCGGCGAGCTTCGGCCGACGAATGTATCTTTTATATCTTCTATCTCGAGCGCCACCACCGCCTTCTCCGCAGCTATTGCTGTCTCAGAAAGTGCAGGATGGAAAATCGCCTGCAAAAAAAGAGGCAAAATCTGATCTGCTACGAAATCTACCGCTTTCAATTCGTAGATTAGATGATCCAGTCCAACGCGAGCGTCAAACACGGCTCCGTTTCTCTCGAAATTTTCGGAGAGATCGTTTCCTGCAGAGTCACGAAAAGCAAGATGCTCTAGCAAATGCAGGATTCCTGAGCACGCAGGTTCCTCATGTATGGTTCCAACTGGAAAGACGGCTCGCAAAAGACTGAAACTTCGCTCGGCCTGGATACAGGCTAGCTCAGCACCATTGGGAAGGGTATGCACTGCCAGTGGATTGCGACGTCGATTCATTTTGCGATGTTAAAGAAGAAGTGCTGCGTGAGACGTCCTGATTCGAAGCAATCCCCGAACTGACCCCAGGGGGCGTGATAATAGATGCTACCGCGAACGAGGAGCAACCTATTGAAAACGGCGGGAACGAGGCTCGAGAGTTGCCAAGCATCGGGGTTAAGAGTATCTCGTAGAAGGACCTCTCTATCGAATGCGGCCGCATCCTCATAGCCGAGCATCTGGGCTTCCGCATTCGTCGGAGGACCAGTTAATCCGGTCTCCTTATGAGTCAAGAATGCGGTTCCGCCCTCGATATTCTCAGGTCGCGACAAGTGCACTAAACCAGCCCAGTCTTCATGATCGGCATGGACTAATAGTCGTGGCCGATCGCTCTTTACCTCAAGTCGGAAATGGCCAAAGTTTGCCTCCTTGTGATCGTAGGTGATCGAGGATCCAACCAGCTTAGAAAATCTATCAACTACCCCCCTGGAGAACAGCGCCGTCCTTGATTGTGCGGCCGCAACATTCCCTGGTGCCCTATAATATTTCAGTGCTAAAGCAGCACTTCGAATTCGCTTGGGATCAGCAAAGAAATCATCAATGATGATGATCTCGGTTTCGCTTGGGCTCTGAAATGACATATGTCCGCAATCAGTTCTGTGCCAGCAGTTGGATGCGCCGCGACCAATGAGGATTGCGAGCAGAAATCGACTGTACGTTAGATAGGATGTCCCCATCGTAAGGCGACGCTGCCTGGCTTTCTATGCTGCAGCGAATCTGTTCGAGGCGATCCAATGCGCGCAGCGGATGATCGAAAGACAGTGCCGCGATTTCGGTGAGAAAAATCCAACGAAGAAATGGGCTATTAGTAAGAGCACTGAGTAGACCGGCGGTTATGTTCGAGCGCAACGACAATTCACTGAAGTCTGAAGCACACCGAATCTGCGGAAAGTTGAGCGCCGCCTTTTCATATAGTCGGAGCGCTCTTACTTCGAAGAGCTCTTGAATACTGGAGTAWAGTCGAGGAGAGGGAGATTGTGCAAGGAAGACGCGATGGTCAAATATGCGGGTGAATCGCCGAAAATCGCTGGCGCGGATGGCCAGCGCCTCGGCACAATATCGATCAGCTTCCGACAGATGTTCAAGCGAGTGGGGCTTACGCACATGTGCTTGAAGCGTGCCGGCGTAGATGAGAACATTTCTACGGTGTTTCAAGTACCATACTTCAGGAAAAACATTTCCGAGCGCTGCCATAGTGGCTGTTGAGATGGTCGGCGGGATCTCCGGGAACGCGTAGCTTGCAATGTCAAAGCAATTAATGGCCACGACACCCTTTGCCGCAAGGCGAGATCGCAAGAGTTCTATAAATGTGGGGTCCTGCAATAATTCATACGATGAGTGATCAGAGTATAGGTCCACATAGATGAATTCATACTTGCGCTCGGTGCTTTGCAAGAACTCCATAGCATCTGTTTGCACCTTTTCAATCGAAAAGAATATTTCGAAATCATCGTTGAGCGGGAGCGCTATCTCCTCTACGTCGACCAGCGTGACGTGGTGGACCTCCCGAAACAGGGAAAAAGGCAATAAGCAAGCCGCAAGCGACGCTCCAAGAACCAATATGCCATCCAATGATGGTGCCCGACCAAGCGCGCAAAAGAGGTCGTCCATTAGCGTACCCTGGAAAACACGACCAGGGGTAATCAACGCATGGTATCCGCCGTCTGATCGGTATGCAGCAAATTGATTTTCCACGCGGACCGCTTCCGAAGTTAAGGATTCTCTATGTCTAGCAGATCACGAGCGCCCTGGTCAAATCCGAATCTGACGAGGTGAAACTCACTGCGGCACAAATCAGAAAGTCGCGCACGGTTACCCTCGATGGCCGACTTATCCGAGTCTTGTATTCGTGTGCCAAGCTGAAGAAATCTATTGGCTTCCGACCACCACGAAATGTCGAGCGATGGTGYCCAACGCATCGGTGCTACTAAAGACATTATGGTGTGCTCGATTCTTGCGATACTCCTCAAGACTTCAGGTAGCTCGCGAATCGAAAGTGCATAGCGGGAAAGGAGTGCGCCGAGCGTGTCAACATCTAGTGATTTTGCCAGGCCGTACATTGCATCTACGACTCGTACCGCGTCCTTTTTTAGGGCAAGTGGTGGAGTGGAATCCGCATACCGTGCGAATAAGCTATTGAGCATTGAGGTAGACATTTGTAACGCGTCGTCCTCAATTATCTGAGCATTCGAAATCTGCGGCGAAGTGCGCCACCATTCGTCGAAAGCTTGCGACAATTGGAGATCGATATACAGGCGAAGCGTATTCTCCAGTCGCTTATCTGTGCCTTCTTTCCCCGGCATGCCAGAGTGCCAAGGCATGTTGGAAAGGCAGAGCATGCGAGAAGTGATGCTCGCAATCAAATAAAGACGCGGCCAGCATCTGAGTACTCTTGAGTCGACATACTCCGATGAGGCTTCTGCTTGGTCGGGTACTAGGGGCCGCCCGCTTGCAACAAGGCGGCCGATCAACCGTCGTACTCCACTCGTCAATAGGGGCAATTGCGCCTCAGTATCGTCCGAGACCTTCGGCGCCTCAAGCAGTTCTTGTACTCCTGCGATGTGCGAAATAAGTTTCTGTGCGTCGAGCCTCTTAATACTCGGGCCGCGGAGCGCGTCGAGGATTCGTTCTCGGCAGACAGGAGGGACTCCACACGCGTCCATGTCTTGGTCAAGAGTCCTCTGAACGCGAGTGGGATAGAATCTTTGGCGATGAAGATCAAGGACGGAACGCGCTTGCGCAGAAGTTAGGTCGCCTCTCTCCATTGCCTGTTCGAAGGCAAACCTCACGTCCACTAGAGCGTAGGAGAGACTTTTGTAGTTCAGTGCTCGCGGCCCGTGAACCAATGCAACCTCATCATCGGCCTCAATAACACCGTCTCGGTACCACTCGAAGACTTTTCCAACGCCGATCATGCCTTCGCTGTGGAGTTCAGCGGCTCGTAGCGCCCCCATGCTGGAGCAACCGTAGATGGAGATTCCTTTCGATATGGCAAGCAAAATCTCCTTGTGCCAAACGCTTGGTTCCGATCCAAATAAGCCGTCAATTATTGCTATATATTTTGGTCGCATTGAAATCGCGATCAATATATCTCCGCATCTGACGGGAGGCGCTAGCTGTACCCGGTCGAGACCAATCAAGTCGACTGCGACATCCATGCTGGGGCCGGCAAAGACGATTCCATTGATCATGAGTCATGCCTCATTCCTGGGATGAAGCATCGCACGACATAGAATGGGGGGGCAGCTCGATGCGCATATGCCACACAGGTGGGAAACCCCGAGTCTCTGAGCCGACTTAACAAAAATTCGATCGGATTGCTAAGCCATGACGCCAGAGTATTAGCGTCTGTGGGAGAAAACTCTCTTGTCGAAGAGGATTCAGTTCGCGATCTGGGAATAAAATAGTCCTCATGTAGATTGTCGTCCCGCGCGCCAGAAATCATTGTTAAGCGGCTCTGAGCGGCTTCAGTAATTGCACGCCCCACGGCGATCTCGGAAGATACATGCAATCCTCTGCCCGTGTAAGGTCGCGCTGGCATCAGGGGGTCGTTGGGATTCGTAATTTCGGCGACATAGCAAGGTAACCCCAGCGAAGCTTCCGCCAAGTGGAAGACTGTTAGCTCCATATTTGCGCCCTGTATGCGAGCGACAAGTTGGCGCGCATCGCTGCCAAGAGATGCCAAGGCGACGCCGGTGTCGGCTCGATATGAGGGCGACTGAGCTATCCAATAGCTGAACGCATGCCGCTCTATAAGCTCAAAGACACTATGGCTGAACGCCTCGGAGAAGTCGTTGCCAGAGGCGAGCCCGTTCGTCGTCACTTCGTAGTGCGCGGTTTCACTGTCCCAGCGTGTGGAATCCAGTGAGAGCATTAGCTCGGGAATAAGCACGGGTGTCCGGCTGTGCATCTCCAAGCCACGGTACCAAGACCGCAGGCTATCTGTGTTCCACACCACGTTCGTCCCGTTGAGCGGGTCCAATTCGGCCGGCGTAGCCATTGCGAGCCCTAGGCGCTGCACCTCATTCGCAGATGCAACTTGATCTGGTGTTGCCAAGTGCTCTGCATGATGGATCTCAATCGACTCGAGGAGTGCTGACACCTTGGCGGCTTCGAGCGAGGTACCCTTGCCCTGCGACACCGATAGGCTCTTCGCGCGGGGGCGCACTGCCAACGCAACTGCGATGCCGATGGAGTCAAGCCCGGTTACATCAGCTACCCGAGTCACACCGAAGGATGCGGCGAGCGGCAAGATGGCGCGCAGCGTCTCCTCGGGGGATTTCCGCCGAATGCAACTCCCATAGTTCACCCAACTGCCGCCAATGGACTCAGTGAGATCACGCTCACGAATGGTTTCAATACTCATACGGGCAACCAGCAATAGAGGTGGTGATTGAGTTCGACACTCGCTCGCACTCAACTCCGAACCGACTGCGTCCCACTTGGCATCGCGAGCGTGGGAGCGCTTCCAATTCTTAGTCGTGAAGCTGCACGATCAATACGCGTAAAAAAAGATGCAAGCGGGACAGCCTCAGGGCTGGACTCAATGCCTTGCCCAATTGGATGCCATCGGCCGACCCCAGCCCACTCGTATCCAGCCATCCAACATCGCAGAGACCATGTGGGCCTCTGCGATGGAAACATCCTCTACTTACGCAGCGATAGCTTGCTTATCGCTCTGCTCCGCCTCGACAGCGAAAAGCTGCTCCAGGTCGATCTCTTTCAGAAACTCCTCGCTGGCCTTCTCGCAAGACGCGAGAAGAACTCCTCGGTCAAGCAGGCCAATACCGGTCAGCATGTTGTTGCTTGAAGTGTGGGCGACAACGTCGATGATTTGCATCAATTTCTCCATGATGAACAACGTAGAAATGCGATGGCGGATCTGCCATTGCGAGAGGCATTTGACGTTGCCAATTGCTCAATGTCAAGCGCAATGCGAGCACTCTAGACACAATTGATGATGGCAATTCAGCAGGATGGCGGGCGATTGCGGCGGGCAATTCGAGGCCTGCCCCGGCAATGGGCATTTGATGATTAATTGCGTCAGGATATGTCAATGTGCTTCGCGGCAATTGACAACTGTCGCCGCAAGAACGGGTGACGTCTTGTGTCGTGGCCGCAGCCTTTTCATGCCGATAGCAGCGCGAGGGCATCGTTGATTGAGAACCAAGACATTGTTGCGAGCAAATTCGCGGCAAGTGCTTGCTAGAAGAGCCGACCAGCGGAGACAGGAGGGCCAGCTCTAACGTGAGCTACCACGAAAAGCTAGACACGTCGAACAAGGCCATAGTCGATCTGCTGTGGACAAGCCGCACAATCGCTCCGTGGTCCTCTAGGACTGAGCGCTGCCCAATCGCTTGAGGGTGGTCCCGACGAACTCTCTCCGCGGAACCGACACCGCAGGACGTTGAGAACGAGCGTCTCTTGGCCCAAAGAATCGCCCGTAAGCATAGTGCTGGATGCACGCCCGGATGACGCCAGACGATCGGCTCGGGGATCTACGTCGAGAGGGCAATACGAGGACGGTCATCGCCGCCAACGCAGTGGGGCCCAAACGATCGAATGCCTCGATTGTTGGGTCGGGCTTGAGCCCGCAATATGCCCTTGACAGCTGCCGAGTGCCCAATGAGGCAGGTCGCCTCGAGCCCGGCCAGCGCTCCACTAACGTGGCAGGCGGAATGCAATGTCCTGCTGGAAGGTTAGGCCACCCACGAGAGGCCGCTCCTTCGCCGCAAATTCGCGTGCTCGCTGTCGCGTCATTGCGTCTTGCACGCGAAGACAGCTCCGCCCCACTTGTACGTACTGAATCGTTCAAACCCGCTCCCAATGTTGGTTTGATGTTCTTACTTATGCGGATCAGTTTAGCTGAGAGCTGATCCGCGTCAATCACCGACTAAATTAGAGGGGCACTGCAACCCAATGCGTTGCCAAGGCTCTGTTGTCCGAGCTCTTCAGCGGTGTGGTGAGCAGAGTGAGGTCAGAGGCATTGGCCTTGCATAGCCAGCCATGCGGGACGTTCGGTTGGCACGTGGAACCGCTGTATCGAGAGCTCCTAGTGTGGCGCGGCAATCTGTTGCCTACCTATCTGAAGACGACCGCCAAGGAAGCCACGGCGCGAGAGACCTTGGCCGGATGTCCTATTGGACGAGGCAGTTCAGATGAAGGCTTGGGGTGAGCGTTGCGCTCGGCGATGTAAAAGTTGATCGCCAGCTCCTGTTCAGTCACGTTGGTGAAGMTGTCACGCCTGATTCGTCGTTCGAAGATGTGGYGAAGAACGGCTCGACCATGTTCAGCCACGACGTGCTGGTGGGCGTGAATTGCGTGAGGTGCGTATTGAAGCGACGCGGCTTGGCCAGGCTCGGCGCGTGCACAGTGACTCGGGGAGCACCGGCGTCGCCAAGCGAGAGGAGATCATCAAGATGCAGACTGACGGGCGCATCAGCGGTGACATCGCCTGGCTGATCGCGGCCAAGCGCAGAGCGATCGCCGCGATGACCAACGGCGTGCACGAGCGCCAGGCGGTGCTGCTGAGCACAAGAAAGCGCAGATCCGTGCCCGCGTAGCGCACCCTTTCCACATCGTGATGAATCTGTTTGGCCGCAAGAAGGTCGGCTGCGGCGGGCTGGCCAAGAACCGGGGGCTCATGTACAGCCTGTTCGCGCTGGCCAACCATCATGATGGCTAAGAGGCCGCTGTTGGGGTCTGCCGGGCTCTGTGCGCCCTGATGGTTGAGGACGAGCTCGTCACCCACTTGGAACCAGTGAAAGGTGACTCTCCGCGTCCACAACGGTGGCCGCCGAGATCTCGGCGGTGCTGCAAACCTGGCTGACGCTGCATCGGCAGAAAGTGCCCGCGGGGTCAGCGACAGCCAAGGCGATCGACTACAGCCTGGGACGGTGGACGGCGCTGACGTGCGACGGCACGCTGCCGGCGGACAACAACTGGGCAGAGAACCGCTTACGGCCGAGGCTGTGTGAAAACTCGCCGCGTTGAAGGTGGTCACCGAAATCGACCTCTCAGATCGCGCTGTATTCGACGATCGACCTTAAGGTAGGGGTGAGAAGACCCCCGAAATGCTTCGAGTCTCGAGTTTTCACACAGCCTCGGCCGATTGCGCTTGGGCGCAACGACTGGCCGTTCGCCGGGAGCCTGCGCCCGGGAAAGCGGGCTGCGGCCGCGATGAGCTTGGTCCTGCCGGCTCGGCTCAACGGGCGTGGGTTACCTGAAGGACGTTCTGGAACGCCTGCCGGCACCTTCCGCGCATCGGGTCGCAGACCTGTTGCCGCGTCGCTGGTCGGCGACCGCAGTGACCTGAGTTCGGTCGTGACGAGATTGCCGGACTCGTACATTTTTCTAACCGAACTCTGCGGTCAGTCGAACGTCGCCAACACGGCCAACCATCGAGATGAAATGCAGAGCCGTCTCTCAGCGGCACGATGCAAGCCTACAGAAGGCAATCTCCGGGAGTGCCGAGGCGGCGATCTCTGCACGTCGTGGCTTCCGACCCGGGACTCCACCTGCAGCGGGTGCATGATTCGCTTTAAGCCTCAACGTCCGCAAAAAATGGCACCAACTGTTTGCGACGGCTATCGTCAAATTGATGTCAATACGTACTGACTATACGGTGTGCTGTGACCACCTATCCGAACGTTGCGGACTCATGTCGACTGCCAGGAAGCCGGGCAGTGGAAGCGTGGGCGCTCGACGCGCGTCCTCGGGGCCTCTCAGCAAGCGACCAACTGTGCTGGCGCACGGTACGTCCGGAGAGGGGCTGGGGTGCCGCAAGGCGTCTAAGGGCGGTCGCACTGCCGCTACTTGATTGCCAGGTGGTTGAATGAACTGGGAGTCGGGACGGGTTACTCCGACTGCAGACGCACTACCGGCAGGCGGCTCAAGCCGTACGGGCTGCTCAAGCCGGCCACGCAAATGGCCCGCGCTACGTGCCTCGAACCGACGACTTGAGCGTGGCCGACATCCCCAATTGGATGCACAACTTGATGGTTCAGATAAGAACCCTGGAGCCCTTGCGGGCTGCCGGTTTTCAAGACCGGTGCAATCGACCACTCTGCCAAGCTTCCAGAAGGAGGCGCGCATTGTAGTCCGGCGACCGCGCTCACCCCGGCTGCTGCGCCTGCTCGCAGTCCACCTGGACCACCTCGGGAGGATCGCCCGCCGGCCCCAGCCGCACCGCGGTGAGCCGCCCGCCCCACACGCACCCGGTGTCCAGCGCCATCAGGTCCGGCCGAACCGTCAGCCCGAGCGTCGACCAGTGCCCGAACGCGATCGGCACCCCCGCCGTGCGGCGCCGTGGCGCATCGAACCACGCGAACAGCCCCGGCGGCGCGGCGTCGGCCGCCTCGGAGCTGGACATCTCCAGCGTGCCGTCGGCCGCCACGAAACGGATCCGCGTCAGCACGTTCACCGCGAAGCGCAGCCGGTCGGCGCCCTGCAGCCCCGCATCCCAGCGCGCCGGCTCGTTGCCGTACATCACCTGCAGGAAGCCCACGAGGTCGTCGCCGCGCAGCCGCTGCTCCACCTCGCCGGCCAGCGCCAGCGTCATCGCCAGGTCCCACTGCGGCACCACGCCGGCATGCACCATCAGCCAGCCATGCGCATGCACCGCCATCCGCTGCTGGCGCAGCCAGTCGATCAGCGCGCCGCGGTCCGGCGCGTCCAGGATCTCGCCCAGCGTGTCGCGTCGCCCCGGCTTGCGCACCCCGTGCGCCACCGCCAGCAGGTGCAGGTCGTGGTTGCCCAGCAGGCAGGTGGCCGACGACCCCAGCTGCTGCAGCCGCCGCAGCGTGCGCAGCGAGGCCGGGCCCCGGTTCACCAGGTCGCCCAGCAGGTACGCGTGGTCGCGCGAGGCGGAGAAGCCGATCTTCTCGAGCAGGCGCTCCAGCGGGTCGCAGCAGCCCTGCAGGTCACCGATCAGGTAGTTCATCGCCGCCATTCTGCCCGCCACCCCCGTCACGGCCCCGCCGGCGCCATCTGCTACCCTTGCGGCCTTCGTCGTTTTGCGCGTTCCGGGCCGGGTCCCGGCAGCGTGCTTCCATGGACATCGCGCTCCTCGCCTTCCTGATCATCCTCAACGGTCTGTTCGCCATGTCTGAAATGGCGCTCACCGCCAGCCGCAAGGCTCGCCTGCAGGTCATGGTGGAAACCGGCGACGAAGGCGCCCGCGCCGCGATGGACCTGCACGAGAACCCCACCAAGTTCCTGTCCACCGTGCAGATCGGCATCACCTCGATCGGTGTGCTCAACGGCATCGTCGGCGAGGCCGCCTTCTCCGAGCCGCTGGCCGGCTGGATCCATCTGACATTCAACATCCACGAGAAGGCCTCCGGCATCACCGCCACCGCCCTCGTGGTGATGTGCATCACCTTCCTCACGATCATCTTCGGCGAGCTGGTGCCCAAGCGGCTCGGGCAGATGTATCCCGAGAACGTGGCCCGCCTGGTCGCGCAACCGATGGAATGGCTGTCGATGGCGGCGCGCCCGTTCGTCAAGCTGCTGTCGTTCTGCACCGAGGGCACGCTGCGCCTGCTGGGCATCCGCGGCGGCCCGAGCCGTTCGGTGACCGAGGAGGAGATCGCCGCCAGCCTCGAGGAAGGCCTGGATGCCGGCGTGATCGAGGCGCAGGAGCACCAGATGGTGCGCAACGTGTTCCGCCTCGACGACCGGCAGGTCGGCTCGATGATGATCCCGCGCACCGAAATCACCTGGCTCGACGCGTCGGCCGACCTCGACGACGTGCTGAAGGTGATGGGCGACCAGGAGCACTCGCGCTATCCGGTGTGCCGCGGCAGCCTGAGCGACGTGGTCGGCGTGATCTCGGCGCAGACGCTGCTGCAGCAGATGCTGCAGGGCCGCCCGCTCGCGTTGACCGAGGGCCTGCAGGCGCCGGTGTTCGTGCCGGAGACGCTGTCGGGCATGGAGCTGCTCGAGCAGTTCCGCGCCTCGTCGGCCCAGCTCGTCTTCGTGGTCGACGAGTACGGCGAGGTGCAGGGCGTCATCACCGTGCGCGACGTGCTGGAGGCGATCACCGGCGAGTTCACGACGCCGGCCGACGGCGAAGCCTGGGCGGTGCAGCGCAACGACCAGAGCTGGCTGTTCGACGGCCTGATCCCGGTGCCCGAGCTGAAGGACCGGCTGTCGCTGAAGGAGCTGCCCGAGGAAGACCGCGGCCGCTACAACACGCTGGCCGGCATGATCATGTTGTTGTTGGGCCGGCTGCCCAAGACCGCCGACACGGTGGACTGGGAAGGCTGGCGTTTCGAGGTGGTCGACCTGGACGGCAAGCGTGTCGACAAGGTGATGGCCACTGCCTTGCCCCCTGGAGCTGAAGTTCAATGATCACTGCCCTCTACAAGAAGCCCGCGCTGCTCGACCGCACGCGCCATGCCGGCAAGCACGTGCTGCCGCTGGACGTGTCGGGAGTCGCCGGCATGAACGCGCTGTTCTGCACCTTCGGCGAGTTCGTCGAGGCCGGCAAGGACTACCCGATCCTGTTCGTCAACAGCGGCACCACCGCAGACGGCAGCCCGCAGCTCAACCCGGCCGTGCTGCTCGGGCTGACGGTGGGCGAGAACCTGTTCGTCGAGGGCACGCAGTGGGTCGGCCGCTACATCCCGGCCGCGCTGCGCTGCTATCCGCTCGGGCTCACGCGCTTCCCGCGCGCCGACGGCACCGGCGACGAACTCTCGGTGGTCATCGATGAAGGCTACCCGGGCCTCGTCGACGGGCCGCAGGGCACGCCGCTGCTCACCGCCGCCGGCGAGCCGACCGAGACGCTGAACAACGTGATGAAGCTGCTCGAGCTGTACGACCAGGAAGCGCAGCGCACCCCGCTGTTCTGCGAACGCCTGCGCGAGCTCGACCTGCTGAAGAGCATGCGCGCCGAAGGCACGCTGGACGACGGTGAGACCTTCTCGGTCGACGGCTTCCTCGTGGTCGACGAAGACAAGCTGCGCGCGCTGCCCGATGCCCAGGTGCTCGAGCTGTACCGCAACGGCATGCTGCCGCTGATCTACGCCCACCTGGCCTCGCTGACCTGCCTGCAGCGGCTGAGCGATCGCAAGATGCAGCGGAAGGCACAACACGCCCAAAAGGCGCAGGCGTCCGCCGCCTGACCGGAGCGCCGTGATGTCGACGGGGCAATCGGTTTTCGAAAGCTTCCTGTCGACGCCCGAGATGTCGGCGGTGTTCTCGCCGGCCTCGGTGCTGCAGGCGATGCTCGATTTCGAGGCGGCGCTCGCGCGCGCGCAGGCCGCCGAGGGCCTGGTGCCCGCCGCCGCCGCCCAGGCGATCGCCGGCGTCTGCAAGGCCGAGCTGTACGACCTGGGCGCCCTCGTCGACGCGAGCGGCCGCGCCGGCAGCCTGGCCATTCCGCTGGTCAAGGCGCTGACGCAGGCGGTCGGCCTGTTCGATGCCGACGCGGCCGGCTTCGTGCACTGGGGCAGCACCAGCCAGGACGTGATCGACACCGGCCTCGCGCTCACCACCCGCCGCGCACTCGCGCTGGTCGACCGCGACCTGGGCACGCTTGCCGCCGCGCTGCTCGCGCTGGCACGCCAGCACCGTGGCGTGCCGGTGCTGGCGCGCACGCTGATGCAGCCGGCGCAGGTGGTCAGCTTCGATTTCAAGCTGGTGGCGTGGATCGCGCCGCTGCTGCGCTGCCGGCAGCGCGTGCGCGCGGCCGGGCTGCAGGCGCTGCAGCTGCAGCTGGGGGGCGCGGTGGGCACGCTCTCGGTGATGGGAGAACGCGGCCCGGCCGTCGCGCACCGGGTGGCCGAAGCGCTCGGCCTGCGGCTGCCGCCCGGCCCGTGGCACACGCAGCGCGACGAGCTGGCCTCGCTGGCCGGCGAGCTGGGCGTGCTGGCCGGCGCGCTCGGCAAGATCGCGAAAGACATCTCGCTGATGGCGCAGGGCGAGCTCGGCGAGCTGGCCGAGCCGTCGGGTGCCGGCCGCGGCGGCTCGTCGACGATGCCGCACAAGCGCAACCCGGTGGCCGCGATGACGGCGCTGGCCGCCGCGCTGCGCACGCCGCACCGCGTGGCGGCGCTGCTGGCCGCGATGGTGCAGGAGCATGAGCGCGGCCTCGGCAACTGGCAGGCCGAGCTGGCCGAGACGGCGGGGCTGTACCTCGGCGTGCACGGCGCGCTGAAGGCGCTGGCCGATGCGGCGCCGGGCCTGCAGGTCGATGCCGCCCGGATGCGGCACAACATCGATGCGCAGCACGGGCTGGTGTTCGCCGAGGCGGTGGCGATGCAGCTGGCGCAGCAGCTCGGCAAGGCGCGCGCGCATGCGCTGCTCGAGGCCTGGTCGCACGAGGCGGTGGCTGCGCGGCGCCCGCTGCGCGAGGTGCTGCTGCAGGCGCTGTCGCAGGACGAAGCGCTGCGCGCGCAGCTCGGTGCCGACCAGGTCGACGCGCTGTTCGACGTCGAGCGCGCCGCGGAACACGCAAGCCGCGTCGCCGATCCGCAGCTGGCGAGCTGGCAGCAGCGCGCCGACGCGCTGGCGGCCGAGGCGCCGTGGTCGGCCTGGCTGCCGCACTGATCTCCTCCCATTCTCGAAACATCCTTGAAACACCCTCGAAAGAGAGCGCGATGCCGGAGCAACAGGACGATTTCGACCGCGGCGTGAAGAACCGCCGCGCGGTGCTGGGCGATGCGTGGGTCGACCAGTCGCTGGACAACACCTCCGCGTTCAACGCCGAGTTCCAGTCGCTGATCACGCGCTATGCGTGGCACGACATCTGGGGCCGCCCGGGCCTGGACACGACGACCCGCCGCCTGCTGGTGCTGGGGATGACGATGGGCCTCGCGCGCTGGGAGGAGTTCGAGCTGCATTGCCGGGCCGCGGTGCGCGGCGGCGTGCCGGTCGAGAAGATCCGCGAGACGCTGATGCAGGGCGCGATCTACTGCGGCGTGCCGGCCGCCAACACGGCCTTCAAGCTGACCACGCAGATCCTGCGCGACGAAGGGCTGCTGCCGCCGCCGGCGCCGCTCTCGGCCGGCGTGCGCACGTCGAGCCACCACACCTTCAGCCGGCCGCAGCTGAAGCTCGCGCTGCAGGGCGAGGGCCCGCCGGTGGTGCTCAGCCATGCGCTGGGCCTGGAGCTCGGCATGTGGGACGCACTGGCCGCCGCGCTCGCGCCGCGCCACGAGGTGCTGCGCTACGACCACCGCGGCCACGGCGGCTCGGCCGTGCCGGCCGGCCCGTACCGCATGGACGAGCTGGTCGACGATGCGGCCCGCGTGATCCGCGAGTGGGGTGCCGGCCCGGTGGCCTGGGTCGGGCTCTCGCTCGGCGGCATGGTGGGCCAGGGCCTCGCGATCCGCCATCCGGAGCTGGTGCGCTCGCTGGTGCTCGCCAACACCACCGCGCACTACCCCGAGGCGGCGCAGGCGGCCTGGGCGCAGCGCATCGCGGCCGTCGAGCAGGGCGGGCTGCAGGCGATTGCCGACATGGTGATGGAGCGCTACTTCCACGCCGGCTTCCGCAGCGGCCGGCCGGAGGCGCTGGCGGCATTCCGGGCGGCGCTGCTGCGCACCTCGGCCGTCGGCTATGCGGCGACCTGCCACGCGGTGCGCGAGGTCGACTGGCTCGAGCGCCTGCCGCAGGTGCGCTGCCCGACGCTCGTGATCGCCGGCGCGCTGGATGTGGGGGCGCCGGTCGCGATGTCGCAGGCCATCGCCGAGCGCATTCCCGGCGCGCGGCTCGAGGTGCTGGCCGAGGCCTCGCACCTGAGCGTGGCCGAGCAGCCGCAGGAGTTCGCGGCGCTCGTCGAGGGCTTCCTCAGCGCGACGGCGTGAGGAAGCGGTTGCTCAGCAGCGGCCGGCCACGCACCGCGGCGCCGCGGCCGGTCGCGGCCCGCAGGGCTTGCGCGGATTCCTGCGACGCGGAGACGACCGGGCAGGCGCCGGTCGCGCGGTAGGCGAGCGCCGCCTTCAGCAGGCCCTCGTCCGGGCTGCCGAGCGGCTGCGTGAAGTCGTCGGACGCGACGCAGCCGGCGATGCCGGTGGCACCGCTGCCGTTCGGCACGAAACCGTCGGCATAGTCGCCGAAGCCCTTCGCGTTGATGCCCTGGAACTCGATCGGGAAGTACGAGATGCCGCAGTTGTCCTGCGCCGCGAAGCCATAGGGCTTGCCGCAGGTGCCGCCGCCGATCAGCCGCACGTCGACATCGACGCCGCGCAGGCCGTTGATCACCGCTTCGCTGGCCGAGCAGGTCTCGGAGGTGGCGAGCACGTAGACGCGCGGCAGGTCGAGCGTCGGCAGCGCTGCGTTGGTGGTGCTGGTGGCCTGGAACCCGAACGGCGCCTGCGCGTTGTCGGAGGTGCGCTTCGCGTTGTAGTTGAGCTTCTCGAACACCTTGCCGCCGGTGCGCGTCGGCCCGGCGATCATGTAGGCCAGCTCGCTCGCGATGTACAGGTAGCCGCCGCCGTTGTAGCGCAGGTCGAGCACCAGGTCGGTGACGCCCTGCGACTTCAGCGACGAGACGGCCTCGATCAGCTGCGCCTCGGCCGGCGCGACGTGCGAGGTGAAGACGATGGTGCCGACCTTGCCGGTGGCCGTCGGGACCACGCTGTAGTTCAGCACCGGCTTGGTGGTGACGGCCACGGTCGTCAGCGAGACGCTCACCAGGCCCGTGCCTGCCCGGTTGAGCACGTAGGTGTGCGTGCCGCCGGTGTCGCTGGCGAACATCGCGGCATTGAGCACGCCGACGCCGGCCGCCGTCTCATCGTCGGCCGACACGCCGTCGACCGTCACCAGCGTGTCGCCGCGCAGCACGCCCTTGGTGGCCGCCTCGGTGCCCGGGGTCACGTACGACACGCGCAGCCCGCGCGGGGCCCGCGGCGACAGCATGCGCCAGTTGACGCCGGTGCCGGCCTCGACGCCGGACTCGAACAGCGCGTCGGACRTGGAGGTCGGCAGGATGAAGCTGAACTGGTCCTTGCGAACGCCGCTGGCGGTGAGCCGGATCGTCTTCAGGGCCTCGAAATAGTTGTCGAGCGAGCCGTAGACGTCGGACGTGTTGCTGTACTGCGCCTGGCCGGCGGTGATGTTGGGGACTTCGTCGTACCAGAGGTAGGCGTCGTTCAGGTAGGCGCGCACCCACTGCTTCTCGATGTCGAGGCTGCCGCTGTGGGTCGAGGCCAGGGAGTTGGTCGGGGCGCATTGCTGCGCGTACTGCGACGAGGACGCGAGGCGGTTGCTGGAATCGCCATCCGATCCACCGCCGCAGGCGGTGAGGGCGGCTGCTGCGACGAGCAGGCTGACCCAGGTGGCGCGCACGCGTTGACCGGCGTGCCGTTGGCTTGGAACTCCCATTTCCTCGCTCCCGATTCATTGGTTGAACGCCGACTATACCRGTGCATCCGGAGGGCCGGCGCCGCCGAGCTGGCGCGACAGCTGCGCGGCGCAGCCCTTCAGCGCGAGCGCGACCGGGCCGGTGGGCTGCACGTCGAAAGTGGCGTTCGGGCCGATCGCCGCCAGGCTCAGCACCAGCTCGCCGTGCAGGTCGAACACCGGCGCCGCCATCGCACTGACGCCGGGCACCGTGCCGTCGACGACGCGGCTCAGGCCCTCGGCGCGGATGGCCGCCAGCTGCTCGCTGAAGGCGGCGTCCAGCGTGCGCCGGCCGCCGTGCGGCTGCTGCGCCAGCAGCTCGCGCAGGCGGGCCGGCGGCAGGTGCGCGGCGAACAGCAGGCCCGACGCCGTGCCGCGCATCGACATCACGGTGCCGTGGCGCATGTTGACGTGCACCGCGGACGGTGCCTCTTCGACGCGCACGATGGTCGGCCCGCGGTTGCCCCACACCGCGATCGCGACGGTGTGGCCGACCTGCGCCGCGAGCGCCGGCAGCAGCGGCGTGGCCAGGCGCAGCGGATCGAACTGCTGCAGGCTGATCAGGCCGAGCTCCATCGCGAGCGGACCGAGCCCGTAGCGGCCCGACGCGGCATCCTGCGCGATCAAGCCGAGCTTGCCGAAGCTCACGAGATAGGGGTGGGCCTTGGCCGGCGCCATGCCGGCTTCGCGCGCCAGGTCCTTCAAGGCCATCGGCCGGCCGTGGTGGGCGAGCGCACGCAGCAGCTGGCCGCCGACCTCGATGCTCTGGATGCCACGAGGGGTGCTGGGAGTCATCCTGGAATTCGTGTATGTAGAATTGATTAGACAGTAACGAATCTGCTGTCGAAAATCAAGGAGACCCGCCATGGCTTCACCTGAACCCCTGCGCTACCAGAGCGGCTTCGGCAACCAGTTCGCGAGCGAGGCGGTGCCCGGCGTGCTGCCGCTCGGCCGCAACAGCCCGCAGAAGGCGGCGCACGGCCTGTATGCCGAGCTGCTGAGCGGCAGTGCCTTCACTGCGCCGCGCGCCGAGAACCGGCGCACCTGGATGTACCGGCGCCAGCCGTCGGTGGTGGTCGGCGGCTACGCGCCGTATGCGCAGCCGTGGTGGAAGAGCGGCGCGGCCGACGGCGTGGCGGCGCCGCCCGACCCGCTGCGCTGGGCGCCGACCGCGGTGCCCGAGGCCGCGGCCGAGCCGCTGGACTTCGTCGACGGGCTGCGCAGCATCGTCGTCAACGGCGATGTCGATGCGCAGGTCGGCATGGCCGCGCACATCGCGTTCATCAACCGCTCGATGACGCAGCGCGCCTTCGTCAATGCCGATGGCGAGATGCTGCTGGTGCCACAGCAGGGCACGCTGATGATCACCACCGAGCTCGGCCTGCTGCAGGTGGCGCCCGGCGAGATCGCGCTGCTGCCGCGCGGCCTGGCGTTCAAGGTGGCGGTCGACGGGCCGTCGCGGGTCTACGTCTGCGAGAACCACGGCGCGCATTTCCGCTTGCCGGAGCTGGGGCCGATCGGCAGCAACGGCCTCGCGAACCCGCGCGACTTCCAGGCGCCGGTCGCGGCCTTCGAGCCCGACGCGGCACCGCACGAGCTGATCAAGAAATACGGCGGCCGGCTGTGGTCGGCACGCTGCGCGGCCTCGCCGTTCAACGTGGTCGGCTGGCACGGCAACCTCGCGCCGCTGAAGTACGACACGGCGGACTTCATGGCGATCGGCTCGATCAGCTTCGACCACCCGGACCCATCGATCTTCACGGTGCTCACGTCGCCGAGCGACACGCCGGGCACGGCCAATTGCGACTTCGTGATCTTCCCGCCGCGCTGGCTGGTGGCCGAGGACACGTTCCGCCCGCCCTGGTACCACCGCAACCTGATGAGCGAGTTCATGGGCCTGGTGCACGGCCAGTACGACGCGAAGCCCGAAGGCTTCCGCCCTGGCGGTGCCAGCCTGCACAACTGCATGGTGCCGCACGRGCCGGATGCCGATGCGTTCGAGCGCGCCTCGAATGCGCCGCTCGCGCCGCACAAGCTCGACAACACGCTGGCCTTCATGTTCGAGAGCCGCTACCGTTTCCGGCCCACCGACTGGGCGATGAACGGCGGCGCGCTCGATGCCGCGTATGCCGATTGCTGGCGCARCCTGAAGGATGGATTCCAATGAGCGACGCTCTCGACGACACGAACGACGCGGGGCTGCGCAGCTGGGTCGCCTCGGCGCAGGATCCGCTGACCGACTTTCCGCTGCAGAACCTGCCGCTCGGGCGCTTTCGACGGCAGGGCAGCGACGAGCCCTGGCGGGGCGGCGTGGCGATCGGCGACATGGTGCTCGACCTGCGCCTTGCGCACGAGCTGTGCCCGTGGTCGCCCGAGGTGTCTCGGGTGATGGAGCCGCTGGCGCGCGGCGATCTCAACGCCTTCATCGCGCTGGGGGCCGCGGCACGCCGCACGCTGCGCGCCGCGTTGTCGAATGCATTGCGCGAAGGCTCCGACGACGAGCCGTGGCTGCAATCCTGCCTGGTGCCGCAGGCCCAGGCCGCGATGGCGCTGCCTTGCAAGGTCGGCGACTACACCGATTTCTACACCGGCATCCACCACGCGACGACCGTCGGAAAACTGTTCCGCCCGGAGCAGCCGCTGCTGCCGAACTACGAGTGGGTGCCGATCGGCTACCACGGCCGCAGCTCGTCGCTGCAGGTCAGCGGGCAGGCCTTCCATCGCCCGCGCGGGCAGTACAGGACAGACGCCGCGGCACCGGTGTTCGGGCCTTGCCAGCGGCTCGACTACGAGCTGGAGCTCGGCGCGATCATCGGCCCCGGCAACGCGCTCGGCGAGCCGATCCCGATGGCGCGGGCCGAGGACCACCTGGCGGGGCTGGTGCTGCTGAACGACTGGTCGGCGCGCGACGTTCAGGCCTGGGAGTACCAGCCGCTCGGGCCCTTCCTCGGGAAGAGCTTCGCGACCACGCTGTCGCCGTGGATCGTCACGATGGAGGCGCTGCAGCCGTTTCGCCGGCCGTTCGAGCGGGCGGCCGACCGGCCGCAGCCGCTGCCGCACCTCGACGGCGAGGCCAACCGCGCGCAGGGCGCGATCGACATCGTGCTGGAGGTGTGGCTGCAGACGCCGGCGATGAGCGCGCGCGGCGATGCGGCGGTGCGGCTGATGCAGTCGAACTTCCGCGACGCGTACTGGACGCTCGCGCAGCTGGTGGCGCACCACAGCAGCAACGGCTGCAACCTGCGCCCGGGCGACCTGCTGGGCAGCGGCACGCAATCGGGGCCGTTGCCGGAGCAGGGCGGCTCGCTGCTGGAGCTGACGCAGGGCGGCAAGCTGCCGATCACGCTGCCGAACGGCGAGACGCGGCGCTTCCTGCAGGATGGCGACAGCGTCGCGCTGCGGGCGTTCTGCGAGCGCGACGGGCAGCGGCGCATCGGCTTCGGCACGTGCGTGGCCGAGGTGCTGGCGGCGCGGTCTTAACCCTCGCTTCACCAACCCCTAATCGAGTTCTAACCGCGGGCCCTTATCTTTCGTCTCATGCGGAATCCCCCGCGACGCTTGTCCCCAGGAGATCACATGAAGATGAAGTCGTTGACCGCTGCGCTCGCCGCAGCCGGCCTGCTGGCCGCCGGTTCGGCCGGCGCCTTCAGCCTGACGCCCGAGTGGCTGAGGAGCAAACCCGAGGCGAAGCCCGCCGCCGTGACCTCGACCGCGCCGGCACCGGTGCCGATGCTGGCGGCCGCGGGCCAGGTGCCCAACTACCGTGCGATCGTCGCGACCTCCGGCCCGGCCGTCGTCGGCGTCACGGTGGCCGGCCTGCACAAGGCCTCGGCCGAGGAGCAACAGCAGCAAGGGCTGCCGCCCGGCGCCGAGAACGATCCGTTCTTCCAGTTCTTCCGCGGCCTGCCGGGCTTCCAGCAGCGCGGCCAGCGCGGCAACCCGTCGGTGCCGTTCCGCGGCCAGGGATCGGGTTTCATCATCAGCGCCGACGGCCTGATCCTGACCAACGCCCACGTGGTGCGCGAAGCCAAGGAAGTGACCGTCAAGCTCAGCGACCGCCGCGAGTTCTCGGCCAAGGTGCTGGGCTCGGACGCCGCCACCGACATCGCGGTGCTGCGCATCCAGGCCAAGGACCTGCCGATCGTGCGCCTGGGCGACCCGCAGAACATCGAGGTCGGCGACCCGGTGCTCGCGATCGGCGCGCCCTACGGCTTCGAGCAGACCGCCACCACCGGCATCATCAGCGCGAAGGGTCGCTCGCTGCCCGGCGACGCGGTGGTGCCCTTCATCCAGACCGATGCGGCGGTGAACCCCGGCAACTCCGGCGGTCCGCTGTTCGACGGCAGCGGTGCGGTGATCGGCATCAACGCGCAGATCTACTCGCAGACCGGCGGCTTCCAGGGCCTGAGCTTCGCGATCCCGATCAATGTCGCGCTGAAGGTCAAGGACCAGATCGTCGCGACCGGCCGCGCCACGCACGGCCGCCTGGGTGTCGCGGTGCAGGACGTGAACCAGAGCCTGGCCGAGTCGTTCGGCATGAAGCGGCCTGACGGCGCGCTGGTCGCGAAGGTCAGCAAGGACAGCGCCGCCGAGAAGGCCGGCCTGAAGCCGGGCGACGTGATCACCGCGGTGAATGGCGACCCGATCGTGCGCTCCGGCGCGTTGTCGAGCCGCATCGGCCTCGCGGCGCCCGGCGACAAGGTGAAGCTGTCGGTGTGGCGCGACCGGGCCGAGCGCTCGATCGACGTGAAGCTGGGCGGTGCCGATCCGGACGAGGACGTGGCATCGGCCAACGGCGGCGATTCGCAGGGCGTGCAGCTCGGGCTGTCGCTGCGCCAGCTGACGCGCGAAGAGAAGCGCCAGAGCAAGCTGGAACAGGGCCTGGTGATCGAGAACGTCGACGGCCCGGCGGCGCGCGCCGGCATCGAGGCGGGCGACGTGCTGCTGGCCATCAACGGCAAGCCGGTCACGTCGATCGAGCAGGTGCGGGCCGTGATGGCCGGCAAGCCGAAGAGCGTGGCGCTGCTGGTCGAGCGCGATGGCGAGCGGATCTTCGTGCCGGTGAACCTGGGCTGACGCGGTCTCTGCCGCAAGAAAAGAGCCGACCCTCGGGTCGGCTTTTTCAGTTCTATGACTCTGCAGGCAATCTGCCGAAGTTGTTGACGATGTCCGTCGTGGCACCGTTCGACAGAAGGAGGTGGATGACCTCCGCCTTGCGATACATGTGGGCGAAGTTCGACGTCGACCGCCTGGGGGTTGGTGAGGTAGCCGTACCGGCGTTGCAATTCGGCGATCTCGTCGGCGGTCAGTTGGATGGGCATGTCAATTCCCCACCTTCTCCATTTCCTTTGGGGACAACGACAAGGAGTGGGTCGCGGACGTGCCTTCGCCGGTTGCCCACGCCTTGGACACCCATGCGCCACCCCATTCGTCGATTTCGTAGACAGACAGAACAAGTCCCCGCATCCCGGCAACCCGAAATCTCTCGTCAGCGTTCAGTCGATCAAGGACGGAACTTCTTATCGACAGGACTCTTACGGCGTCACCGACTTCGACTTCCCTGCCATTGACATCATGTGTCTTCATCGAGAGATGCTCCTTTCCGGCTTGTGATCATCGCCCGCCCGTCTTGAATTTTTCGCCCTTTGAGTTGATGCATGCACATTGGCAATGTTCGGCTTGGCAGCCAAGGTTTTTTTTCGCTTCCTTTTCGGCCTCCCGCTGAGCATCGCTCATGGAGCTCCCCTCTCCAGAACCTTCTGCAGAAGTATTGCTTGGCCCTCCCGATTCCGTGTTGGCAAAGCACTTGCAGTTGCATCGCACCATGCCACGCGTGCCGGGCCTGGCTGGATAGTTCAGATAAATTGCGATAGGGATCGCGGTTGTCACGGCCGGCCTCACCAGCAGGCCGGCCTCTATGCAAGCTGGGGCATTGGCAGGATTGGCGCACAGTGCGGGCGTCTGCAATCCTTCGGGGTCAATCAAGCTCAACGGATTTCCGTCTACATACGTGTATGTTGACGAGCTTCCGCCATACAAACCGATTGGGTCGCTCTGTCGATAGGCTCCTCCGTCGGAGGCGTAATACCGGTGATAGTTGTAGTACAGACCGCTCTCGGCGTCCGCGTACTGCCCTGGGAAGCGCAGGTTCTGCGTGAAGACCGCAAGCCCCTCTGGATTGGTCTCCGGCGCCGTGGTGCCGAACGGTTCGGCCAGCCAGCGCCAGCGCACGCGGTTGTCGCGATCCATCACGATGCGCGGGGCGTTCAGGTGATCGGCGTGGATGTAGTACACGAGCGGCTCGCCGCTCGGGTTCGCCGGATCTGGCATGAACGCCGCGATCGGCGTGTCGCGCAGCCACACGTATTCGCGGATCGCCGCACCGTTCGGGTCGTACTCGCCGAGCAGGTGCCCGCCTTGGTCGTACACGAAGACCACCGTGCTCGCCGGCCCCGTGCTGCTGACCTTGCGCACCCGCTGCCCGAAGGCGTTGTAGGTGTAGGTCGTCGTCACGCCGGCCTTGGTAAGCGTCGCGAGTTGCCCGAGCAGGTTGTAGGTCGCGGTGTAGCCGGCACTGTCCTGCGTCGTGTTGCCCGCGTTGTCGAACACGAAGCTTCGCGCCGGGTTCGTGATGCTCGTGAGTCGGTTGCTGGTGGGCTCCGTGTTGCAGGTGCTCAGACTGCCGTTCAGGCTCACGTTCGCACGGTTTCCGCTGGGGTCGTAAGAGATCGCCCAACTGGAAGTAGCCGTCGTGATGCCGGTGAGCCGGTCGTTCTCGTCGTGCGTGAAGCTCTGGTCCAGCGCTGGCTGCGACGTGCCGTCGGGCAGCAGGTGCGTGAAGCTCGTGATGCGGCTCGCCTCGTCGTACCGCACGTCGCGGAACACGGGGCCGAGCCGGTAGCGCGTGATGCGCCCGCTCAGGTCGTAGAAGCGCTCGTGCGGCAACGGGCCACCGGTGGTGTTCCATTGCCAGCTGCTCACCGCCCACTCGAACGGCTCCCAGCGCACGCCGGTGATCAGTGYCAGCGCGGTGCTGCCTGCATCCTTGGCGAGGCTGACGGCCTGAACCCGCCCGCGCAGCAGCGTCAGCGAAGCAACCCGACCGGACGGGTAGGTGGTGCTGCTCAGGTTGCCGAGCGTGTAGCCGTAGGTCACCACATGGGTGAGCTGCGCCGCGTTCGCGCCGGCAACCGGTTGCACGCGCTGCGTGTCGCTGACGACTCGCCCGTGGCCCTCGTGGCGGTATTGGTTCGAGCCCGCCTCGTGGGTGGTACTGGTCAGGCGACCGATGCCATAAGCGAAGCCGGGACCGGTCTGGCTGTAGGTCCAGGTCACCGATTCGCTCCGCTGGCCGCTGAGCGTTGCCACAGCACCCGTGGGCCGGTCGGCCAAATCGTAGGAATAGGTCGTCAGCACGCCACGGCTGTCGGTGCGGGTGAGCAGGTTGCCGATTTCGTTGAAGGTGTGGTCGGCGGGACCGGTGTCGGGGCTGATCAGCTGCGTCGCGTTGCCGAAGCCGTCGCGCGGGTACTGGGTGACGAGATTGCGCGGATCGGTGACCTTCGTGGTGCGGTCGCCGCCGTCGTACTCGAAGCTCGTCTTGCCGCTCTTCGGATCGGTGTGGTCCTTCACGCGGTACAGCGGGTCGTAGCTGAACCTGGTCTCCAGGTCCAGTGTGCCGGCGCCGCGGGTGATCTTGGTGCGGTTGCCTTGGGCATCGTATTCGTACGTCGTCACCGGCGTCGGTGAGACGGGCGGCGGCGGAAGCTCTGCGTGGCAAAGCGTGGTGATGAGCAGGCAGGTCGCAACAGCAATGACCCCTGCATGGGTTGTCGTCTTCTTCATCGGGTGGATCGCGTGAGGGTGGTGGATCAGGCCGCGCCATCCACCCTCTCTACGACCAAGGACGACTGCTTCGACGACGCGGCCGGCGGATTACACGTGAAGCAGATTGACGTGCCAAGAGGGTCGGCCGCCGATCACGATTTCAAGTACATCTGTATGGCCGACGCGGCCATGGGATGCCCAGCGCGGTCCTACACCTCACGGCCTCTGGACTGACACGCCGCTGCGCCACTGCCCGTCCCGCAGCGTCGGCCTCGTCCCAGGCACGCGACGCACCTCGCGCAGTCCAATGAAGTTCACCTTCATGACAAGAAAGGACTTCATCATGAACAGCCACAAGTCCCTGCTCGCACCGATCGCCGCCGCCCTCGCCATCGCGTCCGGCACCGCCGTGTGGGCCCAGGACGACCGCGCCCCGCTGCCGCCCACCAAGCAGGCCGGCGACATCACCTACGTGACGGGCGGCGTGGCCTATGAAGAGGTGCCGGCGTTCAAGGACGCCAAGCGCGACTACCCGCTCGCGATCGAGATCTACGAGAAGGCCGGGTCGAAGAACCAGTTCACCGCCGACACGCAAGTGAAGCTGATCGACCGGGAGGGCGACGTCGTCTTCGACGCGCAGGCCGACGGCCCCTACATGCTGGTGAAGGCACCGGCCGGGCAGTACAAGATGGAAGCCACGCTGAACGGCCGGACCGTCACGAAGCAGGTCACCGTGAACTCGCGCGGCACGGCCAATCCGGTGGTGGTGTTCCCGCAGGGCACCGACTGACCCACAGCGCTCACTGCGCTGACGGCTCCGTCATCAGCGCGGTGTAGCGGCGCTGCATCTCGTCGGGGGTGAGTTGCTCGATGCTGTGCCCGATCAGCCATTCGTGGCCGAACGGATCACGCAGCTTGCCACTGCGCTCACCATAGAACTGATCGGTCGGCGCCATCAGCACGGTGGCGCCGGCCGACACCGCTTGCTCGAGCACCGCGTCGGCGTTGTCGACGTGCAGGTGCACGCTGGCGTAGCTGGTCGAGCCGCCCACCGGAGGCGCCTCGATGCCGTACTCGGGGAACGCGTCCGACAGCATCAGCACCGACGGACCGAGTTCCAGCTCGGCATGCCCGATGCGCCCCGACGGCTCGGTCAGGCGGAACAGCTCCTTCGCACCGAAGGCCTGCGTGTAGAACGCGATCGCCGCGGCGGTGTCGCGCACGCGCAGGTAGGTGAACACTTCATGGATCATCGCAAGCTCCTTGGAGTCATCCGGCCGAAGCGTAGGGGTTCGCCCGGCCCGATGTCTTGAAGATTTTTTCCGCGGTGTGGCTGGCCTGGTCCGGTGCGAGCGGGTGGTACGCCGTCGGCGTGAGCCCCGAGAAGCTGCGGAACTCCCGCACCAGGTGGGCCTGGTCGGCATGGCCTTCGGCGAGCGCGAGCGCGGCCCAGTCGACGGGCTCGCCGAGGGTCCGGCATCTTGCGGCGATCTGCACGATGCGCTGGAAGCGGGCGATCCGCAGGTAGCGCTTGGGCGCCAGCCCGACGCGCTGCGAGAACTCGGCGATGAAGCGCTTCGGTGACCAGCCGAGCGCGGACCGCACTTCGGCGACGCTGCGTGGCACCGAGCCCTCGAATGCTTGCAGGGCCCAGGCGATCGGCGCATCGGCGGCGTGCCGCGGCGCCCGGTGCAGGCGCGACAGCAACCATGCTTCCAGGTGATGCAGCCGGGCGGCCGCCCCCTGCAAGGCCTGGAGGCGGTCGCGCAACGCGCCCGCCTCGGGGCCCCACAGCTCGTCGGGCGTGGCCGGCGTCGCCAGTTCCGTCAGCGGCACGCCGAACAGCGCCGCGGCGCCGCCGGCCCGGAAATGCACGCCGAGCACCGACGAGGGCTCACCGGTCTCACGGAAGAAGGGCCCTTGCTGCGGCGCCTGCACGATGCCACCGGCAAAGCGTCGGCCCTGCAGGTCATCGGCCGAGGCGAAGCGGTTCAGGTGGCTCTGCCGCAGCGCGATGATCAGGTCGGCCCGGCCGGTCGGCAGGTTGCGCTCGCGCGCATGCGGCATCGCGCCGCGTTCGCCGGCCCACAGGCAGTCGACGAAGGCGTCGAGCGGCGGGGCGGGCGTGCGACGCAGAAGCATGGCCGCACCATACACCGCCGATCCCGGATTGGCATCCGGGCTACAGGTTCGTGCGGAGTCTCCAGATCTCGGGGAACAGCACCACGTCCAGCATCTTGCGCAGGTAGCCGACGCCGCTGGTGCCGCCGGTGCCGCGCTTGAAGCCGATCACCCGCTCCACCGTCGTCACATGGCGGAAGCGCCAGAGGCGGAATGCGTCCTCCAGATCCGTCAGCTCCTCGCCGAGCTGGTACAGGTCCCAGTGCTGCTGCGGCGCGCGGTAGGCCACCAGCCACGCCTGCTCGACGGCATCGTCGCACACGTACGGCTGCGACCAGTCGCRCTCCACATGCGAGGCCGGCACCGGCAGGCCACGCCGCGCCAGCAGCCGCAGCGCCTCGTCGTACAGCGACGGCGCGTGGTACGCCGCCTCGACACGCGCCAGGATCTCCGGCGTGTGCGCATGCGGCTTCAGCATCGCCGCGTTCTTGTTGCCCAGCATGAACTCGATGCAGCGGTACTGCCAGCTCTGGAAGCCGCTGCTGTTGCTCAGGTACGGCCGGATCGCCGAATACTCCGGCGGCGTCATCGTCGCGAGCACGTCCCAGGCATGCACCAGCTGCTCCATGATGCGGCTCACGCGGGCCAGCATCTTGAAGGCGGTGCCCAGGTCGTCGCTCGCGATGCGCTGTACCGCCGCACCCAGCTCGTGCAGCATCAGCTTCATCCACAGCTCGCTGGTCTGGTGCTGCACGATGAACAGCATCTCGTTGTGCTCGGGCGAGAGCGGGTGCTGCGCGTTCAGCACCTCGTCGAGGTGCAGGTAATCGCCATAGCTCATGTCGCGCGAGAAATCGAGCTGTGCACCTTCCTCGCGGACGATGTTCTCGCCGGGGTGGCCTGGCTGACCTGGGTTGTGCGGGCAGCTCATGTCACCGCCGCGCGCTGGTTGAAGCGGGCCTGCTGCCACTCGCCGGTCTGCAGCACCTGCACCAGGTGCTCCACCGCATCCCACACGTCGATGAAGCGGGTGTACAGCGGCGTGAAGCCGAAGCGCAGGATGTCGGGCGCCCGGAAGTCGCCGATCACGCCGCGCGCGATCAGCGCCTGCATGATCGGGTAGCCGCCATCGGCGCGCGCGAAGCTCGCCTGGCTGCCGCGCTGCGCCGCATCGCGCGGCGTCTGCAGCGTGAGGCCGTGGCCGGCGCAGCGCGCCTCGACCAGCGCGATGAACAGCTCGCTCAGCGCGATCGACTTGCGGCGCAGCGCCGGCTGCCCGCCGTGCGCCTCGGCGGCGAGCATCGTGTCGACACCGCACTCCAGCGCGGCCAGCGACAGCACCGGCGGCGTGCCGCAGATGAAGCGGCCGATGCCGGCGGCGGGGTGGTAGTCGGGCGTGAACTGGAACGGCGCCGCATGCCCGAGCCAGCCCGACAGCGGCTGCCACAGCTGCTCGGCGTCCATGCGCGCGGTGATCGTCGGGTGCACCCAGACGAAGGCCGGCGCGCCGGGTCCGCCATTCAAATACTTGTAGCCGCAGCCCACCGCGAAGTCGGCCGCGCCAGCGCGCGGGCCGCTGCCCTTCAGGTTCACCGGCACCGCGCCGGCCGAGTGCGCGAGATCCCACACCACCAGCGCGCCCGCGGCATGCACCGCGAGGTTGGTTGCTTCCATGCGGTGCATGCGGCCGCTGCGGTAGTTCACGTGCGTCAGCATCAGCACCGCGAGGCGGTCGTCGATCAGCGCCGGGATCTCGTCGGCCTCGGCCAGCACCAGCTCGAAGCCGCGCTGCCGCGCCAGGCTCTCGGCGATGTACAGGTCGGTCGGGAAGTTGAAGCGCTCCGAGACGATGCGCTTACGCCCCGGCGTGTCGCGCTGCGCCAGGTCGAGCGCGGCCGACAAGGCCTTGAACAGGTTCACCGAGGTCGAGTCGGCGACGATCAGCTCGCCGGGCCCGGCCCCCAGCAGCGACGCGATCTTGTCGCCGATGCGTTGCGGCAGGTCGATCCAGCCGGCGGTGTTCCAGCTCTTGATCAGGTCGCGGCCCCATTCGGCGGCGGCCACCTGCTGCACGCGCGCCGCGGTGGCGCGCGGCAGGGCGCCGAGCGAATTGCCGTCGAGGTAGATCACGGCTTCGGGTGTGTCATCCGGAAGGTCGAACAAGTCGCGCAGCGGCGCCAGTTCATCGCGGGCGTCGAGCGCCAGGCAGTCTTGTCGTGTCATCGTCATGCAGGGTCTTTCAGAGTTCTCTCAGCACTGCGCGCACCGGCGAGGCGCAGGCCAGCATCAGCTTCAGCGGCAGCGCGATCAGTTCGTAGTCGCCGGCCGGCACGTCGTCGAGCACCAGGTTCTCCAGCACGCGCAGGTCGCGCGCCAGCAGCTGGTGGTGGCTGTCCAGCGTCTTGCTGTCGGCCGGGTCGACCGACTGGCTGTCGATGCCCACCAGCCGCACGCCGCGGTCGGCCAGCCAGCCGATGCTCTCGGGCGCGAACGACGTGAACTCGGGCGACCAGGCGGTCGGCGCCTTCAGCACGCTGCGCACCAGCACGCGTGGCGGCAGGTCATCGGCGAACGGCGCCAGGTGCTCCGGCCGCACCAGCGCGCCGATGCCGATCGCGTGGATCACCCGGCAGCGGCCCAGGTACGGCGCCAGGTCGACCGCGCCGATGGCCGGCGCGCCGTCGCCGTAGTGCAGCGGCGCATCGGCGTGCGCGCCGATGTGCGGCGACATCGTGATCGCGCTCAGGTTGACCGGGCAGTCCGGGCCGATGCGCGCGGTCCAGGCCTGCGAATACGCCTCGTCGCCGGGAAACAGCGGCGAGTCGGGGGCGATGGGGGGGGAGATGTCCCAGAGCTTTTTCACGGCCGGAACATAGCACCGCCGATGGCACCGTGGTGTCGGTTATTTCAGACAGGCCGTGATGGCCAATAAATGCTTGACACCTGAAATATCAAGCTCTAAATTTCATTGGCCCGGCAGTTTCCCCAATCCATCCGCCGCGGCCTTCCGGAGATCACCCACATGCGCATCGCCTGCATCGGCGGCGGCCCCGCGGGCCTGTACTTCGCGCTGTTGATGAAGAAGCAGGACCCGTCGCACGAGGTCACGGTGATCGAGCGCAACCGCGCCGACGACACCTTCGGCTGGGGTGTCGTGTTCTCCGACCAGACGCTGGGGGCCGTGCAGCGCAGCGACCCGAAGAGCGCGGCGCAGATCCTCGATGCGTTCAACCACTGGGACGACATCGAGGTGCACTTCAAGGGCGAGGTGGTCCGCTCGTCCGGCCACGGCTTCTGCGGCATCGGCCGGCGCAAGCTGCTGAACATCCTGCAGGACCGCTGCGCCGAAGAGGGCGTGCGGCTGCGCTTTGAGACCGAGTGCGCCGACGACACCACCCTCGATGCCGACCTCGTGATCGCCTGCGACGGCCTGAACAGCCGCATCCGCAGCCGCTATGCCGCCACCTACGAGCCCGATGTCGACACCCGGCTGTGCCGCTTCGTCTGGCTCGGCACGCACAAGCGCTTCGATGCGTTCACGTTCGCGTTCGAGCGCACCGAGTGGGGCTGGTTCCAGGTGCACGCCTACCGCTTCGATGCCGACACCTCCACCTTCATCGTCGAGGCGCCCGAGCCGGTGTGGCGCGCCGCGGGCCTGGCCGACCTGGGCAAGGAAGAGAGCATCGCGTTCTGCGAGAAACTGTTCGCGAAGATCCTGGACGGCCATGCGCTGATGTCGAACGCGGCGCACCTGCGCGGCTCGGCGCAGTGGATCCGCTTCCCGCGGGTGGTGTGCAAGCGCTGGATCCATCACAACGGCCGTGCGCCGGTGGTGCTGATGGGCGACGCGGCGCACACCGCGCATTTCTCGATCGGCTCGGGCACCAAGCTCGCGCTCGAGGATGCGATCGACCTGGCCGCCGCGATCGGAGCGCACCCGGGCGCGCTCGACCAGGCACTGGCCGCCTACGAAGCGCAACGCAGCATCGAGGTGCTGAAGATCCAGAACGCGGCGCGCAACTCGACCGAATGGTTCGAGAACGTCGAGCGCCATGCGCGGCTCGATGCGCCGCAGTTCGCGTATTCGCTGCTGACGCGTTCGCAGCGCATCTCGCACGAGAACCTGCGGCTGCGCGATGCGGCGTATGTCGGCGGCTACGAGCAATGGCTGGCGCAGCGTGCCGGGCTCGACGGCACGCATGCGGTGCCGCCGATGTTCACGCCGTTCACGCTGCGCGGCGTGACGCTTGCGAACCGCGTCGTCGTCTCGCCGATGGCGCAGTACAGCGCGGTCGACGGCGTGCCGGGCGACCACCACCTGGTGCACCTGGGAGCCAGGGCGATGGGCGGCGCGGGCCTGGTGTTCGCCGAGATGACCTGCACCTCGCCCGATGCGCGCATCACGCCGGGCTGCCCCGGGCTGTACACCGATGCGCAGATGCTGGCGTGGCGGCGCATCGTCGATTTCGTGCACCAGGGCAGCAGCGCGAAGATCGCGATGCAGCTGGGCCATGCCGGCGCGAAGGGTTCGACCCGCGCGCCGTGGGATGGCGAAGACCTGCCGCTGGCTGCGGCCAACTGGCCGCTGATCTCGGCCTCGCCGCAGCAGTACCTCGATGGCGTCAGCGACTGGTCGCGGGCGATGACGCGCGACGACATGGACCGCGTCACCGCCGATTTCGTCGCGGCCACCAAGCGTGCCGCGCAGGCCGGCTTCGACTGGCTGGAGCTGCACTGCGCGCACGGCTACCTGCTGTCGTCGTTCCTGTCGCCGCTGACCAACCAGCGCACCGACGTGTATGGCGGCGAGCTGGCGAACCGGCTGCGCTACCCGCTGGAGGTGCTGGCGGCGATGCGCGAGGCGTGGCCGGCCGACAGGCCGCTGTCGGTGCGCATCTCGGCGCACGACTGGGTGCCGGGTGGCAACACACCTGATGATGCGATCGCGATCGCGCGCGCATTCAAGGCGGTGGGTGCCGACCTGGTCGACGTCTCGTCCGGGCAGGTCAGCCCGCAGCAGCGGCCGGTGTACGGGCGCATGTACCAGACGCCGTTCGCCGAGGCGATCCGCAACGAGGCCGGCATCGCGACGATGGCGGTCGGCGCGATCTTCGAGGCCGACCATGTGAACGGCATCATCGCGGCCGGCCGCGCCGACCTGTGCGCGATCGCGCGGCCGCACCTGGCGAACCCGGCCTGGACGCTGCTGGAGGCCGCGAAGATCGGCCACGTCAACGGCGTCGGCGCCGAGTGGCCGCGGCAGTACCTCGCGGGCAAATCGCAGCTGGAGCGCAACCTCGAGCGCGAGCGGGCGATGGCGGCGCAGACGGCGGGGCTGTCGGCGCAGGAGCAGGCGAACCTGGCGCAGGGGGTGTGATGGAACTGGCCGGCTTGCATGCGGTGGTGACCGGGGGCGGCAGCGGGATCGGCGAGGCGATCGCGGCGGCGCTGCTGAGGCATGGGGCGCAAGTGACGTTGATGGGGCGAGACGAAGCCCGGTTGCTGGCGGCGCGGGAGCGCTTGGCGGACGGAGCTTCGACAAGCTCAGCCCGACCCTTCGACAAGCTCAGGGCGAACGGGGGAGGAGCCGGAGCAAACGGGGGGGAATCCGTTCGGGCTGAGCCTGTCGAAGCCCTGCCCGCGATCCACGTTCGTCCCGTCGACATCACCGACGCGGCCGGCGTCGAACGGGCGTTTCACTCCGCTGGCCCCGTCGACCTCCTGATCAACAACGCCGGCCAGGTCGAAAGCCAGCCCTTCGCTCGCACCACGCTCGACCAGTGGAACCGCCTGCTGCAGGTCAACCTGACCGGCACCTTCCTGTGCACCCAGCAGGTGCTGCCCGGCATGACCGAGCGCGGCTTCGGCCGCATCGTCAACATCGCGAGCACCGCGGCACTGAAGGGCTATGCCTATGTCGCCGCGTACTGCGCCGCCAAGCACGGCGTGCTCGGCCTGACGCGCGCGCTCGCGCTCGAGGTGGCGCGCAAGGGCGTCACCGTCAACGCCGTCTGCCCGGGCTACACCGACACCGACATCGTCGCCCGCGCGGTCGAGCAGATCGCGAGCAAGACGCAGCGCAGCGCCGAAGCAGCGCGCGATGCCCTCGCCGCCACGAACCCGCAGGGCCGCCTGGTGCAGCCCGACGAGGTGGCGCAGGCCGTGCTGTGGCTGTGCCGGCGCGAATCATCCAGCATCACCGGCCAGGCGATCGCCGTGGCCGGTGGGGAGGTGTGATGTGATTTCCGACATCAGCGACCTCGAATCCCGCGTGATCGACGATCACCATCAAGCCCTCAAGCTCTGGCTGCGCCTGCTGTCGTGCAGCAACCGCGTCGAGTCGGTGATCCGCAACCGGCTGCGCAGCGAGTTCGCGACCACGCTGCCGCGCTTCGACCTGCTGGCGCAGCTGGAGCGCGAACCGGCCGGCCTGGCGATGGGCGAGCTGTCGCAGCGGCTGATGGTGACCGGCGGCAACGTGACCGGCATCACCGACCAGCTCGAAGCCGAAGGCCTGGTGCGCCGCGTGCCGCGCCCGGACGACCGGCGTTCGTTCGCGGTGCAGCTGACGCCGGCCGGCCGCCGCCAGTTCCGGCGCATGGCGGCCACGCACGAGCAGTGGGTGGTCGAGCTGTTCGCCGGCTGGTCGGCCGACGAGAAGACGCAGGTGCAGGACTTGCTCTCGGTGCTGAAGCGGCATCTCGCCGGCATCGACAGTGCGCTGCCTGCAAAGCCGGCGAAGAGAACCCGAACGAAGGAGAAGACATGACGCGTGCTATGGATTCCCACCTCGCGGCCGGCAACCGCCAGGGCGCGGCCGCGATCGCGCCGCAGCACGTCGGCTGGGCGCTGCATGGCCGCGTCGGCGTGATCACGCTGAACCGGCCCGAGCGCAAGAACCCGCTGACCTTCGAGTCGTACGCCGAACTGCGCGACCTGTTCCGCATGCTGGCGCAGGTCGACGAGGTGCGCGCGATCGTCGTGCAGGGCGCTGGCGGCAACTTCTGCTCCGGCGGCGACGTGCACGAGATCATCGGCCCGCTGACGAAGATGGCGATGCCCGACCTGCTCGCCTTCACGCGCATGACCGGCGATTTCGTGAAGGCGATGCGCGCCTGCCCGCAGCCGGTCGTCTCGGCGATCGACGGCGTGTGCGCCGGTGCCGGCGCGATCATCGCGATGGCCTCCGACCTGCGCGTCGGCACCGCGCGCAGCAAGACCGCGTTCCTGTTCTCGCGCGTCGGGCTGGCCGGCTGCGACATGGGCGCCTGCGCGCTGCTGCCGCGCATCGTCGGGCAGGGGCGCGCGTCGGAGCTGCTGTACACCGGGCGCTCGCTGGGCGGCGACGAGGCGTTGCAATGGGGCTTTTTCAATCGCCTGAGCGAGCCTGACGCGCTGCAGGCCGATGCCCTGGCCTGGGCCGGCGAGATCGCGGCCGGCCCCGGCTTCGCGCATGCGATGACGAAGCGCATGCTGCACCAGGAGTGGGCGATGGGCGTCGACGAGGCGATCGAGTCCGAGGCGCAGGCACAGGCGATCTGCATGATGACGCAGGATTTCCATCGGGCGTACGAGGCATTCGCGGCGAAGTCCCGGCCGGTGTTCGAGGGCGATTGATGAGCGCGCACCTCGACTGGCCGTTCTTCGAGGCGCGCCACGCGGCGTTGGAACAGGAGCTCTCGCGCTGGTGCGGCGAGCACCTGGCCGACGTGCCGCACGACGATGTCGACACCACCTGCCGCCGCCTCGTGAAGCAGCTCGGCGACGCCGGCTGGCTGCGCCACGCGATCGCCGAGAAGCCGGGTGACGCGATCGACACCCGCGCGATCTGCCTGCTGCGCGAGACGCTGGCGCGCCACCACGGCCTGGCCGATTTCGCGTTCGCGATGCAGGGCCTCGGCTCGGGTGCGATCTCACTGGACGGCACGCCGGCGCAACGCGAGCGCTACCTGCCGAGGGTCGCGCGCGGCGAGGCGATCGCGGCGTTCGCGCTGTCCGAGCCCGAGGCCGGCTCCGACGTGGCCGCGCTCGCCTGCGCGGCGCGCGACGACGGCGATGCGTATGTGATCGATGGCGAGAAGACCTGGATCTCGAACGGCGGCATCGCCGATTTCTACGTGCTGTTCGTGCGCACCGGCGAGGCACCGGGCTCGCGCGGCATCACCGCGTTGATCGTCGATGCCGACACGCCGGGCCTGCAGATCGCCGAGCGCATCGAGCTGATCGCGCCACACCCGCTGGCACGGCTGCGCTTCGACGGCTGTCGCGTGCCGAAGACCCAGCGGCTCGGCGAGGCGGGCCAGGGCTTCAAGCTCGCGATGCGCACGCTCGACATCTTCCGCACCTCGGTCGCGGCGGCCGCGCTCGGCTTTGCGCGGCGCGCGCTCGATGAAGCCTTGCAGCGCGCGACGACGCGCAAGATGTTCGGCCAGACGCTGGCCGATTTCCAGCTGACGCAGGCGAAGCTCGCACAGATGGCGACCACCGTCGACAGCGCCGCGCTGCTGACCTACCGCGCCGCCTGGCAGCGCGACCAGGGCCGCAACGTGACGCGCGAGGCCGCGATGGCCAAGCTGGCCGCGACCGAAGGCGCCCAGCAGGTCATCGATGCCGCGGTGCAGTTGTGGGGCGGCGCCGGCGTTGTCAGCGGCAACACGGTGGAGACGCTGTACCGCGAGATCCGCGCGCTGCGCATCTACGAGGGTGCGACGGAAGTCCAGCAGTTGATCATTGCCCGCGAGTTGTTGAAAGGAACGTGAGATGTCAGCGCACGTCGACACCTTTGCCCGCGATCACCTGCCGCCGCGCGATCAGTGGCCCGAGCTGGTGTTCGACCTGCCGGAGCTGCAGTTCCCCGCCGAGCTGAACTGCGCGGCCGAGCTGCTGGACCGCTGGGTCGACGAGGGCCACGGCGATCGCCTCTGTGTGCAAGGGCAGGGCGTGCGCTGGACCTACGCGCAACTGCAGGCCCAGGCCAACCGCATCGCGCACGTGCTGGTCGACGACCTGGGCCTCGTGCCCGGCAACCGCGTGCTGCTGCGCGGGCCGAACTCGCCGATGCTGGCGGCCTGCTGGTTCGGCGTCGTCAAGGCCGGCGGCATCGCGGTCGGCAGCATGCCGCTGCTGCGCGCGAAGGAGCTGGTGCAGATCGTCCACAAGGCCGAGATCAGCCATGCGCTGTGCGACATCCGGCTGGCCGACGAACTGGCGCAGGCCGGGCCGCAGTGCCCGACGCTCGCGCACGTGCTGCACTTCATGACCGATCGCGAGGGCGGCCTCGAGGCGCGCGCGGCCACCAAGGCGRCCCGCTTCGACACCGTGCGCACCGCCGCCGACGACACCTGCCTGATGGCCTTCACCTCCGGCACGACCGGTGCGCCGAAGGCGACGCTGCATTTCCACCGCGACGTGATGGCCGCCTGCGCCTGCTGGCCGCGCCACGTGCTGCGGCCGACGCCCGACGACGTGTTCATCGGCAGCCCGCCGATCGCGTTCACGTTCGGGCTCGGCGGGCTGTTGCTGTTCCCGCTGTCGGTGGGCGCATCGACGGTGCTGGTCGAGCGCCCGGGGCCGGATGCGCTGCCGGCCGCGATCGCGCAGTACCGCGCGACGACGCTGGTCACCTCGCCGACCGCGTACCGCGCGATGGCCGGCCAGCTCGCCGCGCACGACCTGTCGTCGCTGCGCCAATGCGTGTCGGCCGGCGAGGCGCTGCCGGCGGCGACCCGCCAGCTGTGGAAGCAGGCGAGCGGCATCGAGATCATCGACGGCATCGGCTCGACCGAGCTGCTGCACATCTTCATCTCGCACGACGAGGCGCATGTGCGGCCGGGCGCGACCGGCACGGTGGTGCCGGGCTACCGCGCCTGCGTGCTCGACGACGACGGCCGGCCGCTGCCGCCGGGGCAGGTGGGGCGGCTCGCGGTCAAGGGGCCGACCGGTTGCCGCTACCTGGCCGACGAGCGCCAGCGCCAGTACGTGAGCGGGGGCTGGAACCTGACCGGCGACGCCTACCTGCAGACCGACGATGGCTACTTCATCTACCAGGCGCGCACCGACGACATGATCATCTCGGGCGGCTACAACATCGCCGGACCGGAGGTGGAGGCGGCCCTGCTGCTGCACCCCGCGGTGGCCGAGTGCGGCGTGGTCGGCGTGGCCGACGACGAGCGCGGGCAGGTCGTCAAGGCCTTCGTGGTGCTGCGGCCGGGGCATGTCGGCGACGCGGCGATGGTGAAGACGCTGCAGGATTTCGCCAAGCAGGCGATCGCGCCCTACAAGTACCCGCGTGCCGTCGAGTTCTGCGACGCGCTGCCGCGCACCGAGACCGGCAAGCTGCAGCGCTTCAAGCTCCGTTCGGGCTGAGCCCCACCCCCCCGTTCGGGCTGAGCCCCACCCCCCGTTCGGGCTGAGCCTGTCGAAGCCGGCGTACACACACAGAGGAGACATCGAGATGAAAGTACTGCAACCCCCCGGCTGGCTGCCGCCGCGCGGCTATGCGAACGGCGTGGCCGCCGAGGGCGTGCTGGTGTTCGTCGCCGGCCAGATCGGCTGGAACGAGCGCTGCGAGTTCGAGAGCGACGATTTCGTCGACCAGGTGCGGCAGGCGCTGCACAACGTCTGCGCGGTGCTGGCCGAAGGCGGCGCGGCGCCGCAGCACATCGTGCGCATGACCTGGTACGTGCTCGACCGTGCCGAGTACCTGGCGCGCGGCCGCGAGGTCGGCGCGGTGTTCCGCGAGCTGGTCGGCAGCTACACGATCGCGATGAGCGCGGTGCAGGTCAGCGCGCTGATGGAGCCGCGCGCGCGGGTCGAGATCGAGGTCACGGCGGTCGTGCCGCGCCCCTGAGCGCTCAGGGCGGCAGCTCGTCGGCCGTGCGCGGCTCGACCATCCGCACGCCGTTGCGTTCGGCCCGGAAGCGCGCCGACGTCTCGTAGACCCGCTTGCGCACCCGCATCACCGCACCCAGCGGCCGGTGTGCCGCGAGCCCGTGCCACGGGCTGAACGACATGCCGTCGTCGATCGCTGCCGAGCGTGCCTCGGTCCACGCGAGCTGGGGCCGCATCACGATGCGCGCGACGCTGGCGAACGGGCTCTCGTCCTCGGGCCAGCGCACCGACGCATCCTCGATCGGCATCGAGGCGAGGTCGGTGCACAGCTGCACGCGCAGTTCCCACTCGCCGCCGGCCTGCGAGAAGTGCGACATCACCGCATCGCGCAAGGCCTGCGGGCGGTCTGCCATCTCGACGTGCGCGCCGGTCAATGCCTGCAGTTCCGCGGACACCGGCACCACCTGCACCTTCGCCATGTACGGCCCCCACAGCATCGGCACCTGGCTGAAGTAGCTGTCGCCCAGCGGGTGGCTCTGCGGATGACCGCCGAGCGCCTTCAGCGTGCCGCTTTGCAGCCCGACCTGCTCGATCGCCCTCTCGGCGCCGCGCAGCACCGCCGACACCGCCTTCTTCAGCGTCGGCACGCGGTCGGTGGTGGCGGCCAGCAGCTTCAGGCCGGCCAGGAACTGCTTCGGCCCCGCCGAGCCGAAGACCGGCCCGTTGACCAGCACGAAATCCTGCGTGAACGCGCCCTCGCTGCCCGGCAGCCGGACGCCGTCGACGCCGATCAGCTTGATCGCCATGCCGCGCGGCGTGGAGACGGCGTCGTCGAGGATGTCGCCGGGGATCGTCGACAGCCGCATCACCAGCGGCCATTCGCCCGGTTGCGCGAACGCGCCCTGCGCATATGCCGGCGGTAGCCCGGCCGGCACGCGCAACTCGCCGCGCAGCAGGCCGTGGCTCTTCGCATGCACGCCGCGCAAGCCGTGGCCCGAATGCGAGAACGTGGTCTGCGCGATGCCGCGCATCGTCTCGATCATCTGGTCGCAGACCGCGGCTTCGTCCTCCTCGGCATGTTCGAAGGACGGGTCGTACGGGATCGGCGTGATGTCCATGCCGCCGATCATCGGGGCCACGCCCGGCGCGGCGCGTCGGACGTGGAACCGGATGCCTGTAGGAGCGGGCCGCCCCGGGTGGGCGTCAGTACCCCCGCAGGTCGTCGATCTTCAGCGCGAGCTCGCCGCCGCGGATGCGTTGCAGCGTGCGCGTGACGACCTCGATGTCGTTGTCGAAGCCGCCGTGCGAGGCCCGCACCCGCACCGGCTGGCCGTCGCTGCCGATCGCGGTCTCGATGCGGTCGCTGGTGACGAGCTGCGTGCGCTTCGCGAGCTGCGCATCGGCCGCCGCGGCGCGCCAGGTGGCCAGCGCCTCGCCGGTATCCGACGAGCCGTCCCAGCCGGCGAACGCGGTGTCGTTGACGGCATCGAGCCCGAGGATCGGCGTGCGCAGGTCGGTCTCCAGCGCGTTCGACACCAGGTACAGCAGCGACTTGCGGTAGATCGACGCGACGTTGTCATCGCGCTCGACCTTGTCGGACAGCACGTCCAGGTGCAGCCGCTCCATCACCCGCGCGTCGCTCGCATAGTGCTGGTTCGCGAACGCGACGGTGCAGGCCGGCGCATACAGGTTGACCGACGCGAGGCGCTGCGCGAGGCCGTCGTCGCGGCCGGCGTGCTGGCGCGCCGCGAGCGCCCCGAGGAAGTGGCCGAGCGCGATCGAGCCGGCCGAGTGGCCGACCAGGTGCAGTTCGAACTGCGTGCCCCAGGTGGCCGCCAGCGACTGGATCGCGTCCAGCAGCAATTCGCCGCCGTGGCGCGGCGAGAAGGCGAGTTGCGCGTTCTCCTTCATCTCGCTCCAGATCGGCCTGGCGAGCGGGCGGCCGATGGTCTTCTCGATCAGCAGGTCGGTCTTGTCGGTCAGCCATTCGCCGGCGCCGGCGCGCGCCGGTTCGCGGTGGAAGGCGTCCGACAGGATGTCGCCGATCGATTCGAGCATGCCGGTCTTCCAGACCAGGAACAGCGGGTAGCAGCCGTTGCCGAGCAGGTAGCGGCCCATCGCGCTCGCGCGCTTGATCGCATCGGGCTCGCTGTTCAGGCCCCCGTGCACGTACAGCAGCAGTCGCTTCGGCCCGTCGGGCTGGCTGCGGAACCACTGGTCGGGCAGCGCATACGCCTGCTGCTGCAGCTTGCGCGGCTGCTCGTCCTCGGTCAGGTAGCGGCTCACGCGGCCGTCGTTGCCGAGCACGACGCTGTGCCGGTACGCGAGCGCGCTGTCCCACCAGCCGTTGCGGTTCGCGTCGCTGCGCTTCGCGCCGGTGCCCTGGGCGCCCGGCTGCGCCACCGCGAGCCGCCCGGCCACCACGCCCGGCACGCCGAGCGCGACGACCCAGGCGTCCATTGCGTTGGCCAGCCAGTCGAGGTACGACAGCGTCGCGAAGCCGCCGGCACCAAAGTCGCGGCCCCAGGAGTTCTGCAGCACGAAACCGCGGTCGTTGAAGCCGACCAGCGCGAACGCATGGCCGCCGTCCTTCGACGGCTTGCCGTCGAACGCGATCAGCGGCAGGTCGGCATGGCCCTTGGGTTCGCCGGCGACGTCGGGCACCGCATCCCAGCCGTCGTGCGTGAAGGCCGAGACGAACACCGCACCATGCTGCGCGATGGCGGCCTGCATGTCGGTGATCGACTGCGTGTCGACGCGGTAGTAGACGCCCAGCGTGTTCTGCGTGGCCCGCGTCGCGAAGCCGTAGCGCGCGGTGTCGGATTTGTCGGCCTGGTAGGGCCAGTCCTTCTCCAGGCACACGCCGTTGTTGAACCAGCCCTTCAGTGCGCCGCGGCAGCTGGAGCCCTCGTAGTTCTCGCCTTCGTATTCGTCGTGGCGGCGCGCCAGCGTGTAGAGCATGCGCGGGCTGACCGATTCGAAGCGGGCCGGCGTCTTCGCCTTCAGCCAGCGCAGGTAGTTGATGACGCAGCCGAGCCCGAAGCCGGTGCAGGCGCCTTCGCTGCCCTGGTTCAGGATCAGCCCGGCCTTGGCATAGCCGGGCAGGAAG
>NZ_JBFUGW010000017.1:0-43837 GCF_056402735.1 Rhizobacter sp. P3_C12 | reverse complement strand
ACCGCCCGCGGCGCCGCCACCTGCGGCACGGCCGCCCACAGCTCGGCCGAGGCCGCCACCGGCTCGCTCGATTGCCAGTTGACGCCGAAGGCCAGCGCGGTGATCAGCAGCACGTGCGCGCCGGCCGCGAACACGAAGCCGGCCCCGGCGCTGTCGACGTTGTCGGGCCGCAGCGCGTCGTGCTCGCGGAAGTGCAGGAGGGAGCTGGTGCTCATCAGCTTCCGACGTTCTTCACCGACAGCCCGACGCGCAGCACGCCGGCGCGCTGCAGCGTGTCCATCACGCGCACCACCGCCTCGTACTTGACCTGGCGGTCGGCCGAGATCACGACCGGCGACTGTGCATTGCCGCCCTGCGCCTCCTTGACGGTGGCGGCCAGCGCGGTGAGCTTCAGCGGCGACGGCTCCTTGCCGTCGACGCGCAGCTTCAGGCTCTCGTCCTTGCCGACGACGACCTCGATCACGTGCTCCGGCTGCTGCTTGCTCCTGCCGACGGTCGGCAGGTCGACGACGCCGGTGGTGATCAGCGGCGCGCTGACCATGAAGATGATCAGCAGCACCAGCATCACGTCGATGAACGGCACCATGTTCATCTCGGCGATCGTGCGGCGGCGCGTGCCGCGGCCGGCGACGGCAGGCATCAGCGCACCCCTGCCGAGCCGCTCACGCCTGCCGGGCCCGTCGCGGGCAGCGGCTGCGTCGCGTTGCGCTGCAGGATGTTGGAGAACTCCTCGATGAAGGTCTCCAGCTGGATCGCGATGCGGTCGATGTCACGCGCGAAGCGGTTGTAGGCGATCACCGCCGGGATCGCGGCGAACAGCCCGATCGCGGTGGCGACCAGCGCCTCGGCGATGCCGGGCGCGACCGTCGCGAGCGTCACCTGCTGCAGGTTCGACAGCCCGACGAAGGCGTGCATGATCCCCCACACCGTGCCGAACAGCCCGACGTACGGCGACACCGAACCGACCGAGGCGAGGAAGGACAGGTTCGATTCGACCGCGTCGAGCTCGCGCTGGAAGCTCGCGCGCATCGCGCGGCGCGAACCGTCGAGCAGCGCGCCGCCGTCGACCACGCGCCGCTCGCGCAGCTTCATGAACTCGCGCATGCCCGACGCGAAGATGCGCTCCAGCGGCGCGCTGTGTGCCTTCTGCGAGGCGGCGCTGAACAGGTCGTTCAGGTTCTTGCCGGCCCAGAATTCGCGCTCGAAGTCATCGTTCATCGTGCGCACGCGGCGCAGGCCGAACAGCTTGCCGAAGATCACCGTCCAGCTGCCGAGCGACACGAGCAGCAGCCCGGCCATCACGAGCTGAACCACGAAGCTGGCATGCAGGACGAGGCTGATGATGGAGAAGTCTTGGTTCATGCGATGGCGTCGAGGATGTCGTTGGGAATGCGGCGCGGCTTGAAGGTTCCGGTGTCCACGCAGCCGATGCGGATCTCGCCCTCGGCCAGCGTCTGCCCGCCACGGCAGGCCGCCTGCGCGAGCCGGATGCTCGCACGCCCCGATTCGACCACACGCACGCTGACTTCCAGCAGGTCGTCGAGCCGGGCCGGGCTCAGGTAGCGCACGCGGGTGTCGGCGACGACGAACATCGCGCCGCCTTCGGTGCGCATGCGCTCCTGGTGGAAGCCGAGCGAGCGCAGCCATTCGGTGCGTGCACGCTCGAAGAATTTCAGGTAGTTGGCATAGAACACCACGCCGCCGGCGTCGGTGTCTTCCCAGTAGATGCGCAGCGGATGGAGGAAGGCGGGAGCTTCGGTGGACGTCATGGGGCGCGAACAGCAGGCCGCGGGGCTGCACGGCGCGGTTCGCGCCATGCGGCGCCGATTATGGCTGCACGCGCTTGTAGACCGGCCCCCAGACGGGGTGACCTTGTTCCGACTTGTTCAGCGCGAAGGCCGGGTCGGCGTGGCGCGCGGCGCGGAACGCCGCCTCGCAGTCGCTGGTGCGGCTGCTGGTGCAGTAGATGAACGCGAGCTGCTTGTGGGCCGCGGCGCGGTCGCGCGGCGACACCAGGCCGGTCGACAGCGCCAAGTTCAGCTGCTTCTCGGCCTCGGGGTACTGGCCGTCTTCATAGGCGCGGATGCCGGCCTGCAGCGCCCGTTCGGCCGGCCGCGAGGTGACGTCGAGCAGGCCGACCGGCGGGGGCTGGGTCAGCGCGCAGCCGGTGGCAAGCAAGGTTGCAGCCACCATGACAACGGGAAACAGTCTCATGATCCGAATCGGTATTTGAGGTTGACCGGTTGGCCCGGCACGACGTTGACCGTCGAACTGTACGGCGGAAAGTCGTCGTTGCGAATCGTCACGACATGGCGGCCCTCGGACAGCGTCAGCTCGTTCAGCGGCGGTGCGGTGCCGACCGACCTGCCGTCGACCTCGACCTGGCCCCACGGGCTGATGGCCAGCCGCACGATGCCGGTGGCAGCGACGACCGGCGCCGTCGCGGCAGCACGCTCGCGGGCCTCGCGGGCACGGCGTTCCTTCAGGGTTTCCTTCGGCGGCACCGGTGCCTTGCGGGGGGCGTCGTTGCCCGAGGCGGCGGCCAGCACCGGCTCGGGTGCGGCGGCCACGGCCGCCGGCAGCATGGCCGCTGCGATGTTCACTGGGGCCGAGGCACCGGCGGCGGTCGCTGGAGCGGAGCCGGCGGGGTCGGCGGCGCTCGCGGCTCCGGCGGCCGGCTGCGAGGCTGCGGCGGGTTCTGGTGCAGGGGCCGGCACCGGCGGTGCGGCCGCGACGACCACGGCCGACGCTGCGCGTGGCGCGGCGACCGTCAGCTCGCTGGAGCGCGGCGACATCAGCGTCCACCACGCGGCGGCAGCGATTCCGATGCCGGCGGCGACCACCAGGCCCCAGGCCAGGCGGTGGCGCCCGGTGGGTTGCTCGGCGGACTCGTCGGTGCCGTCGCCGTCCTGCGGATGCTCCTCGAGCCAGTGGCGCAGCTCGCGCGACAACGCACGCGCCGAGCGATAGCGGTCGTCGGGGTTCTTCTCCATCGCCCGGGCGGCGATCTCGGACAAGGCCTTCGGCACGCTGCTGTTGACCTGGTGCGCGGTCGGCGGGTTGTACTCGGCGACGGCGCGGGTGATCTCGGCCAGCGAGCCGCCGCGGAACGGCCGCACGTCGGCCAGCAGTTCGTAGAGCACGACGCCGAGCGAGAACACGTCGCAGCGGCGGTCCACCGGCTGCTGGCGCACCTGCTCGGGCGACATGTAGTAGGGCGAGCCGCCGACGATGTCCTCGCCGTTCGCATCGTGCTGGTGCGCGATGCGGGCGATGCCGAAATCGAGCACGCGCGGCTGCGTGCGCCCGACCATGAAGATGTTGGCCGGCTTGATGTCGCGGTGCACCACGCCCTTCGAGTGCGCATAGGCGAGCGCGTCGGCGACGCGGCGCACGATCAGCGCGGCCTGGTGCGGCGACGGCCGCCAGCCTTCCTGGCGCAGCTGGCGCAGGTCGCGGCCCTTCAGCAGCTCCATCGCGATGTAGGCGCCTTGCTCGCTCGCGCCGGCATCGAACACCGTGACGATGTGCGGGTGGCTCAGGCCGCCGGCCGCGCGGGCCTCGTTCAGGAACAGCGCATTGAACGCATCGCGCTGCTCGGCGGAGATCTCGAGGTTCAGGGTCTTGATCGCGATCAGGCGCGACAGCAGCGGGTCGTGCGCGGCATAGACCACGCCGAGGCCGCCTTCGCCGATGCGGTACTTGAGCGCGTACCGGCCGATGTGGCCGATGGTCGGCATCTGGTCGGCACCGCCCATCGGCGGCACCGTGGTCGAGAAGGTGGCGGCCGGTTGTGCGGGCAGCCCGAGATCGGTGTCGCCCCACTTCGGCGCACCCGGCGCCGAGTTGGCAAGGTCGGAGGATGGATCAGGAACAGGGCCGGGCATGAGGCGGATTGGGTTCGTGGCACGGTTGTCCACCACGCACGCAGCTTAGTGCAAGCGCATCAGGCCCTGGCAGTAAAAAACCCCGCGTTCTGTGCATTCGTAACATGCGCTTGCGAAAGTCGACGAGATGGTGCAGGGGGTTCAACCCAAAACCGACAGCAAAAACGACGGCAAAAGATGACGACTACGGGGACAGCAATTGCTGCAGGCGCTGCACCGCATCCTGCAGATGCGCCATCGAGCTCGCATACGACAGGCGGATGTAGCGATCGGCCGCATGCGGCCCGAAATCGCGGCCCGGCGTGATCGCCACCTGCGCCTCGCGCATCAGGCGGAAGCAGAAGTCCCAGCTGCTGTCGGCATGTGCCGAGCAATCGGCCCAGGCGTAGAACGCGCCGTCAGGCAACACCGGCACGCGCAGGCCCATCGCCTGCAGCGCCGGCACCAGGAAATCGCGGCGCGCGCGGAACTCGGCGCGGCGGCGCTCGAACTCGGCGATCGAGGCCGGCTCGAAGCAGGCCAGCGCCGCCTGCTGCGCGAGCGACGACGGGCAGATGTAGAGGTTCTGCGCGAGGCGCTCGATCGGTGCCACCAGTTCCGGCGGCAGCACCAGCCAGCCGAGCCGCCAGCCGGTCATGCTGAAGTACTTCGAGAAGCTGTTGATCGAGATCACGTCGTCGCCATGCGCGAGCGCGGTGTGGCCGAACGCATCGTCGAAGCTCAGGCCGAGGTAGATCTCGTCGACCATCGTGAAGCCGCCGCGCTCGCGCACCGCCTGCACGATGCGCCCCATCTCGTCGAACGCGATCGAGGTGCCGGTCGGGTTCGACGGCGAGGCGAGCAGCACGCCGCGCGTCGCGGCCGTCCAGGCCGATTGCACGGTGGCGGCATCCGGCTGGAAGCGGTGCTCGGGCGAGGCCGGCAACAGCCGCGCGACGCCATCGGCGGCGGCCACGAAGTGGCGGTTGCACGGGTAGCTGGGGTCGGGCATCAGCACCTCGTCGCCGCGCTCGACGAGCGCCAGGCAGGCGAGCTGCAGCGCGGCCGACGCGCCGGCGGTGATCACGATGCGTTCGGGTGCGATGTCGACCTGGAAGCGCTCGGCGTACCAGCGGCTCAGCCGCTCGCGCAAGGCCGGCAGGCCGGTGGCCTGCGTGTACTGCGTGCTGCCGCGCTCCAGGCATTCGCGCGCGGCCTGCTGCACCAGCGGCGGCGCGGTGAAATCGGGCTCGCCGATGTTCAGGAAGATCATCGGCCGGCCGCCCTGCGCGGGGTCGCAGGCGGCGGTGCGCGACAGCTCGACCGCCGCCTTCGCGCACTCCATCACGTAGAAGGGCTCGATGTGGTCCAGGCGGCCGGCGAGCTTCATGGCGGCATCGCGCCGGGTCAGCGTCGCTGGGCGCGGAACGCCGCCACCTCGACCGGGCGCAGGTCGAGCGCCGCCTTGTCGAGCACGCCGTTCACGTACTTGTGGCCGTCGGTGCCGCCGAAGCTCTTGGCCAGCTCGACCGCCTCGTTGATCGCGACCTTGTACGGGATGTCGATGCAGTGCTTCAGCTCGTAGGCGCCGATCATCAGCACGCCGTGCTCGATCGGCGACAGCTCGGTGGTCTTGCGGTCGACGTGGCGCGAGAGCACCGCGTCGAGGTCGGCGGCTTCGGCGATGCAGCCGTGCAGCAGCGCATCGAAGTGCGCCGCATCGACCTTGTCGAAGCCTTCCTGCTCGCGCATGTGGGCATCGACCACGCCGACCTCGGCGCCGGACAGCAGCCACTCGTACAGGCCTTGCAGCGCGGCTTCGCGCGAGCGGCGGCGCGACGATTTGGGCTGCGGCTTGCCCCCCTTGCCCGCGGGCTTCTTCGCCGCCGGTGCGGCATCGGCCGCCGGCTTCTTCGGTTCGGTCTCGCTCACGTCAGGTCTTCCAGCAGGTTGGCCATCTCGACGGCGACGCGTGCGGCGTCACGGCCTTTTTCTTCGACGCGGGCCCAGGCCTGGGCCTCGTCCTCGACGGTCAGGATGGCGTTGGCGATCGGGATCTCGTGGTCGAGCGCGACGCGCGTGACGCCGGCGCCGCTCTCGTTGGACACGAGTTCGAAGTGGTAGGTCTCGCCGCGGACGATGCAGCCGAGCGCGACCAGCGCGTCGTAGCGGTCGCTCGCGGCCATCGCGTTCAGCGCCAGCGGCACCTCCAGGGCGCCGGGCACCGTCACGTGCTTGATGTGCTTGGCGGCGACGCCCAGCGTGTTCAGCTCGGCGATGCAGGCGTCGGCCAGCGCCTGCGTCAGCTTGTCGTTGAAGCGCGCCTGCACGATGCCGATGCGCAGGTCGGTGCCGTCCAGGTCGGCCGCCTGGCCCTTGTCTGCTGCTTGCATGTCAATCCAGTCGGTCGTTCAGTGTTCGGGGGCGACGAAGCCGGTGACCTCGAGGCCGTAGCCGGTCATGCTCGGCATGCGGCGCGGGCTGCCCAGCAGCTTCATCTTCGTGACGCCCAGCTCGCGCAGGATCTGGGCGCCGATGCCGTAGGTGCGCAGGTCCATCTGCGCGCGGGCGCGCGCCGGCGCCGCCGGGGTTTCCTGCCAGTGCGACAGCAGCGACAGCACGTCCTCGCCGCAGTTCAGCAGCACCGCGACGCCGCGCGCGCTGGCCTGCAGCGTGGCAAGCGCCTTGTGCAGCGGCCACGAGTGGCTGCAGGCACCGGTGTCGAGCAGGTCCATCACCGACAGCGGCTCGTGCACGCGCACCAGCACCTCGTCGCTCGTGTCGATGCGGCCGTGGCTCAGCGCCAGGTGCAGGCCGCCGGTGCGGTCGCTGAAGGCGGTGCAGTCGAAATCGCCCTGTGCGGTGGTCAGCGTGCGCTGGCCGATGCGTTCGATCAGGCTCTCGTTGCGGCTGCGGTAGCCGATCAGGTCGGCGATGGTGCCGATCTTCAGGCCGTGTTCCAGCGCGAAGACCTCCAGGTCCGGCAGGCGCGCCATCGTGCCGTCGTCCTTCATGATCTCGCAGATCACCGAGGTGGGGCTCAGGCCGGCCATCGCCGCGAGGTCGCAGCCGGCCTCGGTGTGGCCGGCGCGCATCAGCACGCCGCCATCCTGCGCTTGCAGCGGGAAGATGTGGCCGGGCTGCACCAGGTCGGCGGCCTGCGCATCGCGCGCGACGGCGGCCTGCACGGTGCGGGCGCGGTCGGCGGCCGAGATGCCGGTGGAAACGCCGGTGGCGGCTTCGATCGAGACGGTGAACGCGGTGCCGTGGCGGGTGCCGTTGCGGGTGGCCATCGGCGGCAGCTGCAGGCGCTCGCAGCGCTCGCGGGGGAGGGTCAGGCAGATCAGGCCGCGGCCGAAGCGCGCCATGAAGTTGATCGCCTCGGGCGTCACGTGGTCGGCCGCGAGCACCAGGTCGCCTTCGTTTTCGCGGTCTTCCTCGTCGACGAGGATGACCATGCGGCCGGCGGCGAGCTCGGCGATCAGTTCAGGTACGGGGGAAATGGGCATCCGCGGATTGTAGGCGGGCGGGATCGAGCAACTCCCCCGGATCCGGCTTTGCCGGGCCGAGGGGAGGCGCCCCCTCGGGGGGCAGGAGCGAAGCGACGTGGGGGCGCTATTTCCCCAGCATGCGCTCGACGTAGCGGGCGATCAGGTCGATCTCGAGGTTGACGCTCGAACCGGCCGCCAGTGTGCCCAGCGTCGTGTTCTCGATCGTGTGCGGGATCAGGTTGATGCTGAACTCGCAGCCGTCCGGGCGGTCGTCGACGCGGTTGACCGTCAGGCTGACGCCGTTCACCGCGACCGAACCCTTGTAGGCCAGGAAGCGGCCGATGTGCGCCGAAGCCAGCACGCGCAGCTCCCACGATTCGCCGACCGGCGCGAAATGCGTCACGCGGCCGATGCCGTCGACGTGGCCGCTGACCAGGTGGCCGCCCAGCCGGTCGTGCGCCCGCAGCGCCTTCTCGAGGTTGACCGGGCCGGGCTGCGACAGGCCGGCGGTCTTGTCCAGGCTCTCGGCCGAGATGTCGATCGTGAAGCGGGCCGCGGCGGCGTCGAAGGTGGTCACCGTCATGCAGGCGCCGTTCAGCGAGATGCTGTCGCCGAGCTGCACGTCGTCGAGGTAGCGGTCGGGGGCATGCAGCGTCAGTTGCAGGCCGTGGGAGGCGTCGGCGCCGAGCGGGCGGACGGATTCGATGCGGCCGAGGCCGGAGATGATGCCGGTGAACATGGGCGTGATTCTCTCAGTCAGAACATTTCCCGTGCTGGCGGGCGGGCGATCACCCGCAGGTCGTCGCCGATGCGGTCGACCGCGTGGAAGCGCAGCGCGGCCGCGTCGTCCAGCCGCTCGAGCGGGCCGAAGGCGGCCAGGTCGCGGCCGGCCCCGAGCAGCTTCGGCGCGAGGTACACGAGGTACTCGTCGACCAGCCCCTCGCGCACGAACGAGCCGTTCAGCTTGTGGCCGGCCTCGACGTGCAGCTCGTTGATGCCGCGCTGTGCCAGGTCGGCCAGCACCGCCGGCAGGTCGACTTTGCCGGTCGGGCCGGGGCGCAGGATCACCTCGGCGCCGGTCGCTGCGAGCGTGTCGACGCGGGCTGCCTCGGGTGCCGCGGCATAGACCAGCACCTGGCCGGGCGCGTCGAGGATGCGCGCGGTGGGGGGCATGTCGAGCCGCGAATCGATGACGACGCGCAGCGGTTGCCGCGCGGTCTCGACCAGCCGCACATCCAGCCGGGGGTTGTCGTCGAGCACGGTGCCGACGCCGGTCAGCACCGCGCCGGCGCGCTTGCGCCAGGCGTGGCCGTCGGTGCGCGCGGCCTCGCCGGTGATCCACTGGCTGGCGCCGTTGTTCAATGCGGTGCGGCCGTCGAGCGAGGTCGCGGCCTTCAGGCGCACCCATGGCCGCCCGCGCACCATGCGCGAGAAGAAGCCGATGTTGAGCTCGCGCGCCGCTTCGCCCAGCAGTCCGGATTCGACCTGCACGCCCTGCGCCCGCAGCCGCGCCAGGCCCTGGCCCGCCACCAGCGGGTTCGGATCGGCGATGGCGCAGACGACGCGCGCGATGCCGGCGGCCAGCAGCGCATCGCAGCACGGCGGCGTGCGGCCGTGGTGCGAGCACGGTTCCAGCGTGACATAGGCGGTTGCGCCCGGCGTCGCATGACCGCGCGCGGCGGCATCGCGCAAGGCCATCACCTCGGCATGCGGCCCGCCGGCCTGCTGCGTGTGCCCGCGCCCGATCACCTGGCCGTGCGCGTCGAGGATCACGCAGCCGACGCGCGGGTTCGGGTCGGTCAGGCCGATCGCGTGCTCGGCCAGCGCAAGTGCTTCGCGCATCGCGGCGTGGTCGGCGGGCGTGAACGCCGCGGCGTTCGGGGACTCGGTGGGCGGCATCGGACGGATCAGGGTTGGTGCTGCACGGTGTCCAGCAGGGCGTCATTGTGCGTCGCGATGGCGCTGCCGTCCGGGCAGGGCTGGTCGCCGCGCACCAGCAGGTAGTTCTGCTGGCGCAGCGCGCCGTGCACCGCGGTGTAGCGGGCGGGGTGCTCGTCGTTGCGGTCGATCGCGCCGCTGCCGTCGAGGTCGGCGCTGTAGCGGCACACGCGCTGGCTGCCGGCGCGCGTGCCCACGCTCCAGCCGAGCGGTTCGATCTCGACCCGGCCGGACCAGCCGGCGGCCGGTGGATCGGGCACCACGCAGCCGTAGCGGACGAAGCGCGCACCGGCGCTGGCGACGGGCTGGATGGTGCAGCGGACGGTCCGCGCCGGCGGGCCGTCGAGCGCGAGGACGACGCCCAGCGGCAGCAGCGGGTCGCCCGGCGTGGCGGGGTCCGGCGGCGCGCTGGCCGAGAAGCGCAGGTGGCCGCTCAGCAGGGTGCCGCTCGCGGCTTCGCAGCCGGACGGTGCAGCGCTGCAGCGCGCGACGATCACCCCGTCCGCATCGCCGAACACCCAGCCCGCCGCACCCGGCCCGCCGGGTTGCCAGAGGCTTCGGTCGGGGGTGATCGAGATCGATTCGAACGGGATGTCCGGTGCCCGCCCGAGCGGCCGGGCGATCGCGATGTCTTGCGGGGCGAGGCCCAGCACGGCGTCGTAGACCGGCGAGGCACGCGGTACGCGGGCATCCAGCTGCACGCGATGCAGGCCGCCGGCGGGGTGGCGCCAGCTCACGACGACGCTGAGGTCGCGCAGGGCGGGCGCCTCGGATGCTTCGGGCGCCGCGGATTGCTCGCTGTGGCTGAGCTCGAACGGCACCGGCGTCGTGGCGGCCGGTGACGATGCGGCCGGGCCGCGCAGGCGATCGAACTCCCGCCGTGCGAGCTGAAGTGCATCGATCCGCTGCCGGGCCGCGGTGCGGGCATGGCGCAGTGCGTCCTGCTGGTGCAGCAACGCCGCCGACAGCAGCGACACCAGCAGCAACGCAAGCAGCGCTTCGAGCAGGGCGGCGCCGGCGGCCACCCGGGCGGCGGGTGGCGCCCTGAAGGTGCTGTGCATCAGAAGTCGCGCCAGCTGCCGGGCACGCGGGCCCAGGTGCCGCAGCACATCTGCAGGTGTTCGATGACGGCGCCGTCGTGCTCGATGCGGGTCGGCCCGGACAGCCGCAGATCGTTCTCGGCCAGCAGGGCACCGTGCAGCGTGGCCCCGGCTTCGTCGCGCCATTCGGCGCTGCGCAGGTACAGCACGCCGTGGATGCGCGCCGGCCCGCGCAGGTGCACGGCGCCGTCGACGATCAGCAGCACCGGTCGCGTGGGCGAGCCGAGCTCGGTGGCGCCGTCCAGCCGCAGGCCGCCGTCGAGCCAGAGCAGGGTTGCCGACCCGGGCGGCGCGAGCTGTCGGGAGACCTCGGCGTCGCAGGGCGTCGTGCAGGTCACGAAGCGCGCCACGGGCTGGGCCTGCCATGTCGTGCGGTTCATCCGGAAGACGCTGGCGAAGAACTGCGCCGCGTCGAGCGAGGCGAGCACCGCATCGGCGCCGGCGATGGTCGACAGCGCTGGTGCACCGGGTGGGCCGATCAGCCTGGCGTCGCCCGGGTCGGCTTCGGCGCCGGCGTGCAGCGTGAGGCCGCCGCTCGCGATCCCGTGGTGCACGACGGTCGGCTCGCCACGCAGCTGCACGGAGCCTCGCGCCGTGACGGCCGCGACCGGCCGGACGTCGATGGCCGGGATGCGGGCCACGTCGGCCCAGGTCCGCGTGACGTGGGCCGCCGGGGGGGCACCCGCGCCCGCAGGTGCCAGGCAGGCGGCGGCGGCGCCACTGCAGCCGATCGACTCGACCGTGGTGACACCCGAGGCGGCGCTGCTCAGCCGCAGCGCGAAGACCTGGCGGGCGGCATCGGCTTCGATGTCGGCGCTGCTGCCGTCGGCCGGTGGGCAGCGGCATGACCAGGCCCCCTCGATGGACGAGCAGGACGGCATGGCGGGCGTCCCCTGGTAGCGCTCGCGGAAGGCCGTTCCCTCGGCAGCGGGGCGGCAGGTGGCGTCGACGGGGCGTTCGTCGTTGAGCCGGGCCAATGCCCAYGCGAGCCCCGACTCCGCCGCTTCCGCGGCCTGGGCGGCGCGCATGCGGTTGCCGGAGGCTTTCAGCTCCTGCCATGCCACGCGGAGGGCATATGTCGCGGCCAGCGTGAGGGCCACGCCGACCACCAGCACCAGGATCAGCGCCACCGCACCGGATTGACCCGAAGCCGCGCCGCGGCCGCGCAATCGGCGGATCACTGGAGTACCTTCGTGCTGCGCACTCCGGTATTCGCCCTTGGAGCGGTCCGGCGGGCTCATCCCGGACACCCGCCGACCACGGCGTCATTGCGCACGCGGGCTTCGACCAGGGCCTCGCGCATCGCGCCGCCGGCCGCGGGAGCTTGATCGGTGGCCAGGGCCTGCAAGCGGATGCGGACCTGGCGTTGCAGCTGGTAGGGGCAGGTACCGGCATCGCAGGAGCGGCTGCAGAAATCCCGCAGGTCGATGCGTCGGATGTCGGGCGTGAACTCCAGCCGCGTGACCCGCATCGATGTCGCGTCGCTGAGGGCCTGCCAGCGCCCGCCACCGAACGCCATCTCGACGACGCCGCTGCGCAGCCGGTAGCCGAAGCGGCTCGGGGTGGTGCCGGCGGCCGGCGTGGCGGCGTAGTCGATGCTCAGGCCGTCACCACCCTCGGCGAGTGCGATGGCGGGGTCGGCCGAGCCGGCCACGGCTGCGGCACCGGCCGGCACCCGATGGCCGGCGCGGGCCAGGTCGCGCGAGATCACCTCGGCGATCGTCTGCAGGTCGTGCGTGAGGCGCAGGTCGGCCAGTTGGCGGCGGGTGTCCTGCAACTGGAACGCCAGCAGGCCCAGCGCCAGCGCGACGACCGCCAGGCCGATCGCCAGGCCCGCCATCAACTCGACGAGCGTGAAGCCGCGCTGCTGCGGCAAGGATGAGGTGGAGGCCATCGTCACCCCTTCAGCAGACACGGTAGCCCGCCACCGCGCCCTGCGGCGAGCAACTGCGCACGCGGCCGAGCAGGTTGACGACATGCTGGATCGCGAGGCCCGACGCGCTGGCCAACCGCAGCGTGGCAGCCGGCGTGCTGGTGCCGTGCTGCGCGTCGAAGCTCATCGTCGGGACATTGGCCTGCAGGCTGAGCTGCTGCACGGCCTGYAGCGCGACGTGGCGGATCGCGTGACCGCCGGCGTCGCAGGCCGCCTCGTCGTGTGACGTGCAACGGCACGCATCGATCGCTCCGACATAGACGACGTAACAGTTCGACGCTGTCGTCACGCCGCGAAAGCCGATGCGCACGGTCTGGTTGCGGTCGATGGCCTCGCTGCGGGCCAGCCGCAGGTCGGCCGCGAGGTCGTTCGCGACGCCTTCGAGCCGCCGCAGTTCCATCCAGCGCTGCAGGTTCGGTGCTGCGATCAGCGCGAGCACGGCGCACACCGCCACGCACACCATCAACTCGACGAGCGTGAAACCCTCGGCCGATCGCGGCCTGGCAAGCTGAAGCATGTGGGCTCCCCCTGATGAACGGACGCGGACTTTAGGAAGTGCCGCGCTGCCGGCCACTCCCCCAAGGGGGGGAGAAGCGGCAAAGACCACCCTCGGATGTACCGGTACGTGAGGGGGTCTGGGGGGATTTCGCGAGGTTTAGGGTGCTATGTACGGGTTCAGATGTCCCGAATCAGCTGCCGGAACTCATCGACGTCTTCGAAGCTGCGGTAGACCGAGGCGAAGCGCACGTAGGCGACCTTGTCGATGCGCTTGAGCTCGCGCATCACCAGTTCGCCCAGGCGTGTCGAGGGCACTTCCTTGGAGCCGCTGTTGAGCAGCTTGTCCTGGATGCGCTCCATCGCCGCGTCGATCTGCTCGACGCTGACCGGCCGCTTGCGCAGCGCCAGCGTCATCGAGGCGCGGATCTTCGAGGCATCGAAATCGGCGCGCGTGCCGTCCTTCTTGACGACGGACGGCAGCGCGATCTCGGCACGCTCGTAGGTGGTGAAGCGCTTGTCGCAGCTCTGGCAGCGGCGGCGCCGGCGCACGACGTCGCCTTCATCGGACTCGCGCGTCTCGACGACCTGCGTTTCCTCGTGACTGCAGAACGGGCAGCGCACGGCTCAGCGGCCGGTGACCGGCAGGCCGATCATCCGCGGTACACCGGGAAGTCGCGCGTCAGCGCGGCCACCTTGGCCTTCACCGCTTCGATCACCGACTCGTCGTTCGGCTTGTCCAGCACGTCGGCGATCAGGTGGGCGGTGGCGCGCGCCTGCTCCTCCTTGAAGCCGCGCGTCGTGAAGGCCGGGCTGCCCAGGCGGATGCCGCTGGTGACCATCGGCTTCTGCGGGTCGTTCGGGATGCCGTTCTTGTTGCAGGTCATGTGGGCACGGCCCAGCAGCGCCTCGGCTTCCTTGCCGGTCAGGTTCTTCGGGCGCAGGTCGACCAGCATCACGTGGCTCTCGGTGCGGCCGCTGACGATGCGCAGGCCGCGCTCGATCAGCGTCTCGGCCAGCACCACCGCGTTCTTCGCGACCTGCTGCTGGTAGACCTTGAATTCGGGCGCCAGCGCTTCCTTGAAGGCCACCGCCTTGGCGGCGATCACGTGCATCAGCGGGCCGCCCTGGATGCCGGGGAAGATCGCGCTGTTGATCTTCTTCGCGATGGCTTCGTCGTTCATCACGATGATGCCGCCGCGCGGGCCGCGCAGGCTCTTGTGGGTGGTCGAGGTGACGACGTCGGCGTGCGGCACCGGGTTCGGGTAGACGCCCGCGGCGATCAGGCCGGCGTAGTGCGCCATGTCGACCATGAAGTACGCGCCGACCGCCTTCGCGACCTTGGCGAAGCGCTCGAAATCGATGCGAAGGCTGTAGGCCGAGGCGCCCGCGATGATCAGCTTGGGCTTGTGCTCGTGGGCGAGCCGCTCCATCGCGTCGTAGTCGATCTCTTCCTTCGCGTTCAGGCCGTAGCTGACGACCTTGAACCACTTGCCGCTCATGTTCAGCGCCATGCCATGGGTCAGGTGGCCGCCTTCGGCGAGGCTCATGCCCATGATGGTGTCGCCCGGCTGCAGCAGGCCGAAGAACACCGCCTGGTTGGCCTGCGAGCCGGAGTTGGGCTGCACGTTGGCGTAGGCCGCGCCGTAGATCTGCTTGATGCGGTCGATCGCGAGCTGCTCGACGATGTCGACGTACTCGCAGCCGCCGTAATAGCGCTTGCCGGGGTAGCCCTCGGCGTACTTGTTGGTCAGCTGGCTGCCCTGAGCGGCCATCACGGCCGGCGAGGCGTAGTTCTCCGAGGCGATCAGCTCGATGTGATCTTCCTGGCGCTGGTTCTCGCTCTGGATCGCGGCGAAGAGCTCGGGGTCCACCTGGGCGACGGTGGAGTGGGTGCGGTCGAACATGGCTGGCAGTCCTCTTCAACAGAAGACCCCGGGGCGGATCATGCGAGGCGGACTCACATGGCCACGGGGCTGCCCAGGCGAACGGCTGAACCGGTGCCGGAAACCCGGAACCGGCTGCGCTTCCCGGTGGTTCACCACCTCAGGCCGGCGGGCGTCACGCTGATCGTGACATCCCGGGCCCCATCGCCAGTTGCGCAGCCCGCGGAGTGTACCGCGGGCCCTGCCGGCTCAGCGCAGCGAGGCCACCTGGTGCGTCGTCTGGGCTTGGGAGGCGATGGGAGCCGCCGAGACCGGTGTCGGCTCGACGACGGCCGGCTCGGCCTGCAGCGGCGTGCTCGGCAGCGCGACCGGCGTCGGCACCACCAGCGGTGCGAACACCGGCACCGATTTGCCGTCGGCCACCATGCGCAGGTGCTCGCGCTCGGCCAGCACCTTGCCGGCGTAGCCGCCGTCGTCGTTCAGGTTGGCGGCACCCACGTAGAAGCGCAGCCCGGCCTCGACACCGCCGGCGCGCGTGATGCATTCCTTCAGCACCAGCGCGCCGACCCGCAGGTTCGTCACCGGGTCGAAGGCCGCATGGTTGCCGCCGAAGGCTTCGTACTTGTCGTCGTGCACGCGGGTCATGACCTGCATCAGGCCCTGCGCGCCGACCGAGCTCTGGGCGAAGGGGTTGAAGCTGGACTCGATCGCCATGATCGCGAGGATCAGCGTCGGGTCGAGCCCGGACTTGCTGCCGACGGCCCAGGCTTCCTTCACGAGCCGGCTGACGGGCTCGGGGGCGACGCGGTAGCGGCGCGAGATCCACAGCGCGACGGCGGCCTGCTGCTTGGTCAGGTCCCGGGGGTCGGTCGCGGTGGCACGGCTCACGGCATCGGGCTCGACCAGGTCGGTCAGCGCCTGGGCGGTGCCCTCGACGCGGGCATCGTGGCGCGCCCGCAGCCAGTCGAGCGCGCGGCTCTCGGCGACATGGCGCAGGTCGGCGCGGCTGCCCATGAACAGCACGATCGCGACGATGGCGAGCCCCAGCAGGGCCAGGCCGTTGTGGCTCACTTCCAGCAGGCCGTGACCCACGTCACGCAGAAAGACCGCGCTCGACCGAGCGGCGGTGTGGCGGGCGTCCTGAAATCCCGCGATCCATTGTTGAAGCGCTGTCGTCATGTCACTCCTTGTCAGTCCGTCTGGCGCCTCCACCCGCCGCGGCACGGGGCCCGGGGGGTGCGAGAGGTGACGGTGATAATCGACCGCGGATCGACTCCGGGAGTCTCCGGAACCGCTCCGTCGGCTTGCTCGTCGGCAGCGTGGTCCCCGCGAGCACCTCGTGTGCTCTGCGGGTTTACCCTGATCAGTTCTCAAGGTGTCGCGAATTCTAGGAACTGGATTCATAACCAGTCAAGGATAAGGATGCTGTTCTTAATAACTAAATTGCATGAAATACCGTGACCTGAGGGACTTCATGGCGGGCCTGGAGCGGGCCGGCGAGCTCAAACGCATCGCCGAACCAGTCTCCGCGCGGCTCGAAATGACAGCGATCAGCGACTCCGTGCTGCGTGCCGGCGGTCCGGCGCTGTGGTTCGAACGCCCCGCCGGTTACAAAATTTCGGCCTTGACGAACCTGTTCGGAACGCCTCGGCGGGTCGCCCAGGGCATGGGCGCCACCGAGGTGAGCGAGCTGCGCGACGTGGGTCGGGTGCTGGCCAGCCTGAAGGAGCCCGAGCCGCCGAAGGGCCTGAAGGATACCGGCCGCTTGTTACAAATGGTCAAGGCGCTGTGGGACATGAAGCCGGCTGCGGTCCGCTCGGCGCCGTGCCAGCAGGAGATCCTGCAAGGCAGCGAGGTCGATCTGGGCGAGTTGCCGGTGCAGACCTGCTGGCCCCTGGATGCGGGGCCCCTGATCACGTGGGGTCTGGTGATCACACGCGGCCCGCAGGCTTCGCCGACGGCTCGCCGCCGCCAGAACCTGGGCATCTACCGCCAGCAGGTGATCGGCCGCAACGAAGTCATCATGCGCTGGCTGGCCCACCGCGGCGGGGCGCTGGACTTCCGCGATTTCGCGCTCGCCAACCCGGGCCGGCCGTTCCCGATCGCGGTGGCGCTCGGCGCCGATCCGGCGACCATCCTCGGCGCCGTGACGCCGGTGCCGGACAGCCTGTCCGAATACCAGTTCGCCGGGCTGTTGCGCGGCAGCCGCACCGAGGTGGTCGACACCGCGGTCGGCGAGCCGGGCTGGATGCTGCAGGCGCCGGCCGGCGCCGAGATCGTGCTGGAAGGCCACATCCCGGTCGTGCCGGCCGGCTTCACCGGCACCAGCGAGCACGGCGTGCCGCTGAAGGAGGTCGGCGGCTACCTGCATGCGCTCGAAGGGCCGTTCGGCGACCACACCGGCTATTACAACGAGCAGGACTGGTTCCCGGTGTTCCGCATCGACCGGCTGACGCGCCGGCGCGATCCGATCTACCACTCCACCTACACCGGCAAGCCGCCCGACGAGCCGGCGGTGCTGGGCGTGGCGCTGAACGAGGTGTTCGTGCCGATCCTGCAGAAGCAGTTTCCGGAGATCGTCGACTTCTACCTGCCGCCCGAAGGCTGCAGCTACCGGATGGCCATCGTCAGCATCCGCAAGAGCTATCCCGGCCATGCGAAGCGGCTGATGTTCGGCATCTGGAGCTTCCTGCGCCARTTCATGTACACGAAGTTCATCGTCGTGACCGACGACGATGTCGACATCCGCAACTGGCAGGAGGTGATCTGGGCGATCACGACCCGCATGGACCCGGTGCGCGACACGACGCTGGTCGAGAACACGCCGATCGACTACCTCGATTTCGCGTCGCCGGTCAGCGGGCTGGGCGGCAAGATGGGGCTGGATGCCACCAACAAGTGGCCGGGCGAGACGGTGCGTGAATGGGGGCGCAGCATCCGCATGGACGCCGAGGTGGAGCAGAAGGTGGCGCAGATCGTCGCCGGCGTGATGGCGGCGCGCTGACAGTTACCAATTCGACGCCGATTCCTCGAATGCGGCCTTGAATCACCGCCGAGCGTCGTCTAAGTTTGGTGGGCCTGCATGCAGGCAACCTCACCGGCGCAGTCCCTGCGCACCAGGAGCCCTGGACCCACTTCCTCCGGAGCCCCGATTTGGCAACGTCAGTTGCCCGCCCCTCCCACCGCAAGGTCGGGAGGGGTTTCGCGTTATGAGGCCCCCGATCCCGGGTACGGGAATCGCCCCCCGAGGGGGCAGCGGGCCGGCTTGGGAGCGGCCCGGCGCTCGGCCCGCGCGTTCAACGAGAGTGGCTCAAGCGCGCACCAGGCTGCCCAGCCACTCGTGCAGCGCGTTGCGCACGTTCATGAAGCCGCGCGCCGTCGGCACCCATTCGAGCGACTTGGTGTCGACCCGGGCCGCCAGGCCCATCGGCGCCGGCTGGATCTTCATGCTGCCGCGTGCTGCGTCCTCGAACATCGCCACCGAGCGCGGCATGTGCCAGCCGTGCGTCACCAGCACGATCTGCGTGATGCCGGCCGGCTTCAGCAACGCGACGCTGCGGGCGGCGTTCTCGCGGGTGTCCTTCGACTGGTCCTCGACCCATTTCAGCGGGTGGTTGAAATCCTGGGCCGCGATGCGCGCCGCCGTCTGCGCCTCCGGCTGGCCATCGGGCTGCGACCAGCCGAGCCCGCCGCTGAAGGCGACCGGCAGGCCGGTTTCGCGGCCGAGCCACAGGCCGTAGCGCAGGCGCTCCAGCGAAAAGGAATTGAGGTTGGCCACGCCGTACTCCGGCGCCAGCGCCTCCTGCCCGCCGCCGAGCACGACGATCGCGATCGGCTGCTTCGCCTGCGCCGCCGCCTTCAGCTCGGCGATCTGTTCGCGGGTCAGCGCCGGCGGTACCTTCAGCGCGACCTGGGTGAGGAACTGCGCGGTGCCGCTGCAGGCGCTGAACCACAGCCCCAGCGTGGCCAGCAGGATCACCAGCCAGCCGAGGCCGCGGCGCGGCAGGATCAGCCGGGCGCCGATCAGCACCAGCAGCAGCAGCGGCACCGGCGGCAGCACGAGTGCGCTCAGGATGGGCTTCCAGGATTCGATGCCGAGCAGGGTCAGCAGGCTGTTCATGCGCTGGTTCCGGGGGGAAAGGTGGACGAAGGCCGGGCAGGCAGCGCCGGCATGGCGGCTGGATTGTGCCGGCGAGTCAGCGCTCACAGGCGTGAATCGTTCACACTCCCCGGCCCGCCCTGGCACCGTTGCCAGTCGCCGTTGTCAGGATGCACGCTGCGGCACGACCGAGTCCGCCTGCCTTGCAAACTGCGCGCTCGCAGTCATCTGGGCTGTCCAAGGAGATCTCATGAACACGACTTCCATCCAAACCATCACGCTGGGCGGCGGCTGCTTCTGGTGCGTCGAGGCGGTGTACGAGCGGGTGCTGGGCGTCACCGGCGTCGAGTCCGGCTACAGCAACGGCCGGGTGCGCAATCCGAGCTACGAGCAGGTGTGCAGCGGCGACACCGGTGCGGTGGAGGTGGTGCGGGTCAGCTTCGACCCGGCGCAGATCACGCTGCGCGAGGTGCTGGAGATCTTCTTCGTCGTGCACGACCCGACGACGCTGAACCGCCAGGGCAACGACGTCGGCACGCAGTACCGCTCGGGCATCTATGTCGAGTCGCCGGAGCATGAGCGCGTGGCCCGCGAGGTGATCGCCGAGATGGTGGCGAGCGGCACCTGCAAGAGCCCGATCGTCACCGAGGTGCTGCCGCTGGCCGACTACTCGCGCGCGGAGGACTACCACCAGCATTACTTCGCGCAGCACCCGGGGCAGGGCTACTGCGCGTTCGTCGTCGCGCCGAAGGTCGAGAAGTTCCGCAAGACCTTCGCCAGCAAGGTGCGGCCCGAGTAGCGGGTCGAGCGAGGGGGCAGTCAGTACACTTGCCCCCCCATGGACACCCTGTGGCTTTCTTCGCCGGCCCCGGCCTTGCGGCTGTGGGCCGACGGGCGGTGGAAGGTCAATGCCGCCGCGGCGCGGTGGGCGTCCGACCACGGCATCGCCGACGCAGGCTGGCAGGCGCTGGCCCGCGAACTGGTGGCCACGCTGCGCCACCCCGAGCCCAGCGGGCGCGGGCGGGTTGCGTTCCCGGGCTCGTCGCTCGAGATCGACTGGAACTCCGTCTGGCTCGACAGCGGCTGGCTCGCCTGGCTGGTGCTGCCGTCGGCCGATGCGGCGCGGCTCGCGCTGATCGAGCAGTTCGGACGCACCGGCGCCTGGGAGCGCGACCTGCGCACCGGCGAGGGCCGCTGGGACACCCACATGTTCCGCCTGTGCGGCTTCGACCCGGCCGGCGGCGTGCCGAACTTCGACCAGGCGAGCGAGCGCGTCCACCCGGACGACCGCGACCGCTTCCGCCGCGAGCACCGGCGCTTCGGCGAAGCGCCGGGCCGCTACGAGACCTGGTTCCGCCTCGTGCTGCCGGACGGCCAGGTCAAGGAGTTCCACTCGCTCTGCGAAGTGCATCCCGGCCCGCAGGGCCGGCCGGTGCGCATGACCGGCATCCTGCTCGACGACACCGAGGGCACGACGCGCCTGCGCGAGATCGAGGCGCTCAGCGCCAAGCTGAACCGCGCGGTCACGCTGGCCTCGGTGTCGGTGTGGCGCATCGACCTGGCGACGCAGCGCATCTACTTCAACGACTGGGGCTACCAGGTGATGGGCATCCCGCGCCCGCCCGACGGCCTGACGCTGGAGTACATGCGCTCGACCATCCACCCCGACGACCGCGCCGCCGTGCTGCGCGCTGCCGACGAGGCGATCGCGACGCACCGCGTCGTCGATGTCGAGGCGCGCTACCTGAACGGCGATGGCAGCTATCGCCACCTGCTGACGCGCCGCGTCGCCGAGCGCGACGAGCAGGGGCGTGCGATCGCGCTGTCCGGCGTCTCGCTCGACCGCAGTGCGCAGATCGCCGAGCGCGAGCAGGCGCAGGCCTTCGCGCGCCGCATCGACATGGTCACCAACGCCGCGGGGGTCGGTATCTGGACGGTCGACATCGAGGCGGGGCAGGGCGAGTGGAACGAACAGATGTTCCGCATCTATGGCGTGCGCCCGCAGGACGGCGTGCCCAGCGAGGAGCGCTGGATGCAGGAGCTGGTGCACCCGGACGACCGCGCGGCGATGCAGTCGCACGACGAGATCGCCGAGCGCGGCTCGCAGCAGGGGTTGCAGTCGGAGTTCCGCATCCGCCGGGCCGACGACGGCGAGGTGCGCTGGGTGTCCGCCTGGTCGCGGCGCGAGCGCGTCAACGGCCGGCTGATGGCCTTCGGCGTCAACATCGACATCACCGAGCTGCACAGCACCCGGGCGCAGCTGCGGCGCGTGCAGGAGCGCACGATGCTCGCCGCCGAATCGGCCGGCATCGGCACCTGGGAGCGCGACCTGCGCTCGCAAGCCTCGCAATGGGATGCGCAGATGTTCCGGCTGCGCGGCCACCGCCCCGACGGACCGCTCGGCGCGAACGAGCTGCGCGACGGCTCGCGCCACCCCGACGACGTGGCCGAGCTGCAGCGCAAGATGGACGAGGCGGTGCGCGAGGGCGGCGAGCTCGAGCACGAGTTCCGCGTGGTCTGGCCCGACGGCTCGGTGCGCTGGCTGGCCACGCGCGGCCATGTGCAGCACGACGCGCAGGGCCGGCCCGAACGCTTCCTCGGCGTGAACTGGGACATCACCGAGCGCAAGCGCGCCGAGCAGGCGCTGCGCGACAAGGCCGCCGCCGAGCAGGCCAGCCGCGCCAAGAGCGAGTTCCTGGCCCGCATGAGCCATGAGCTGCGCACGCCGCTCAACGCGGTGCTCGGCTTCGCGCAACTGCTGTCGGCCGACGCCGGCGATCCGCTGAGCCCGCCGCAGGCCGAGCGGGTGGAGCGCATCCGCTCGGCCGGCCAGCACCTGCTGGCGCTGATCGACGACGTGCTCGACCTCGCGTCGATCGAGTCGAGCGGCATGCCGCTCGCCCACGAGGCCGTGCCGCTGCAGGCCGCGCTGCACGACGTGCTGCAATGGACCCGGCTGCAGGCCGACGCGGCCGGCGTCAGCGTGCAGGCCGAGGCGACGACGGCCCAGGTGCTGGGCGACCCGCGGCGGGTGCGCCAGGTGATCGCCAACCTGATGAGCAATGCCATCAAGTACAACCGTGCCGGCGGCCATGTGTGGCTGGCGGTCGAGCGCGGGGCCTGGCAGGGTGGTCCGGCCTGGGCGATCACGGTGCGCGACGACGGCCGGGGCATGTCGGCCGCGCAGCGGCGCCACCTGTTCGAGCCGTTCAACCGCCTGGGCGCGGAGCGCGAGGCGATCCAGGGCACCGGCATCGGGCTGGCCATCGTGCACCACCTGGTCAAGCTGATGCGCGGCGAGATCGGTGTCGAGAGCGAGCCCGGCCGCGGCAGCGTGTTCCGCATCGTGCTGCGGGCGGCCGCCGGTACCGCGGCGGAGCCTGCGCAGCAGGCCGTTCCCGCGTCGGCTGAGGCCGCCCCGGTCTCCACGACAGCGACAGCGGCCGCGCCGCTGCGCCTGCTCTACATCGAGGACAACCCGGTCAACGTGCTGCTGGTGCAGGAGCTGCTCGCGAACCATGCGCACGTGGAGCTCGCCGTGGCGGTGGACGGCGTGTCGGGCGTGCGGCTCGCGCAACATGCGCGGCCCGACGTGGTGCTGGTCGACATGCAGCTGCCCGACATCGACGGCACCGAGGTGCTGCGCCGCCTGCGGGCCGATCCCGAGCTGGCCGGCCTGACGATCGTCGCGCTGTCGGCCAATGCGATGCCGGAAGACGTCTCGCGGGCGCGCGAGGCGGGCTTCGACGACTACTGGACCAAGCCGATCGACTTCAAGGCCTTCCTCGCCGCGCTGCACCGGCTGGCGCAGGCGCGCCGGCCGGGTGCCGATCAGGGCGCAAGGCGCTCGCGCAGCCAGTTGCCTTCGGCCAGCCGGTAGCGCAGGCGATCGTGCAAGCGCGACTTGCGGCCCTGCCAGAACTCCCAGCTGTCCGGCACGAGGCGGAAGCCGCCCCAGTGCGGCGGGCGCGGCGGGTTCAACGCGTAGCGCGCGGCGGCCTTCGCGGCATTGGCCACCAGCACCGCGCGCGAGCCGATCACCTCGCTCTGCGGCGACGCCCAGGCGCCCAGCCGCGAATCGAGCGGGCGCGACTGGAAGTACGCATCCGACTCGGCCTCGCTGGTGCGTTCGACGCGGCCTTCGATGCGCACCACGCGCTCCAGCTCGACCCAGTGGAACTGCAGCGCGGCCCACGCATGGCCCGCCAGTTCGCGGCCCTTGCGGCTGTCGTAGTTGGTGTACCAGACGAGGCCGCGCGCATCGAAGCCCTTGATCAGCACGATGCGCGTCGACGGGCGCTGGTCGGCACCGACCGTCGCGAGGGTCATCGCGTTCGGCTCGGGCAGCTTCGCATCGAGGGCCTGCTGGAACCACAGGCCGAACTGCTCCAGCGGGTCGCTGCGCGAGGCGTTCTCGTCGAGTTCGGCGCGTTCGTAGCTTTTGCGGAGGTCGGCGATGTCGGTCATGTCCGAAGTATCCCGCAGGGAACAAAATACCTGCGGGGAATGCCTTAAGTGAACGCCCCACTAGGCGCCGAAAGCAAACGATTCCATTCTTGCAACCAAGGGCTTGCGTGCGGTGATGCGCCGGCTGCCATGACGAACAACAATGAAAGGGATGGCCTCATGAAGGCGCGGCCGGCGATCGTCGTGCTCGCCGCGGGACTGGGTTCCCGTTTCGGCGGCACGCAACACAAGCTCACGCAGAGCCTCGGTGCATCGAGCGTTCTCGGGACGACGCTTCGGCATGCGCTCGCGACGCACCTGGCGGTGATCGTCGTCGCCACCGAGGTGCTGGCCGAGGAAGCGGCCTCGCATGTCGCGACGCGCGACATCGTGATGCTGCCGTCGGTCGGATCGGGCTCGCCGGTCAGCGCGCAGCGCCTGGGCATGGGTTTCTCGATCGCGTCGGGCGTCGCGGCCTGCTCCGATGCCTCCGGCTGGCTGGTGCTGCCGGGCGACATGCCGATGGTGCAGCCGGCGACGCTGCTCGCGGTGGCGCAGCAGCTCGACCACCATGCCGTGAGCTATGCGCAGTACCGGGGCCGGCGCGGACATCCGGTGGGTTTTGCGGCCGAACTCTACACCGAGCTGGTGATGCTGACCGGCGACGAAGGCGCGCGCCGGCTGGTGGCGCGCTATCCGGCGCAGGCGGTCGATGTCGACGATTCCGGCGTGCTGATGGATGTCGACAACGAGGGCGATCTCGATCGCGTGCGGGCCGCCTACAGCCCAGCCTTGTTCGGCGACTCCCGCTAGCCGGTTGTCGTCAACGCGTGCCGCTCGACCAGCGCCACCAGCCGCTCGATGCCGCGGTCCCGGATGCCGCACTGGCGCAGCGAGCGCGCCGTTTCCATCAGGTAGTCGAGCGTCGTGCCGTAGCGCCCGCAGGCGCTGCGCAGCACGCCGAGCAGGTGCTCGTCGCTCAGCGTGCCGGTGTAGTTCGGGCTGCTGCGGCTGAGCGTGAAGCCGAGCGCGCTCACCGGCCCTTGCGGCGTGCGGCACGGCAGCCAGCGGGCATCGTAGACGCCGGTCGGCATCTCGCGCGCCCACAGCCTCGGCAGCTCGTCGTCGACGCGCTCGCGCTCGATGCGGTAGACCATGCCGCGGCACGAGCCGCCGGCCACCAGCGCGAACACCAGGCCCGGGCATTCGGGCGTGCCGCGGTTGATGCGCGAGCGCATCTCGAGCGCGCGGTGCCAGCCGTGCACCTGGGCCGGCCGCTGCTCGGCGGCTTCGAACTCGGGGCGCCAGATCAGCGACGCGTAGCCGAAGATCCACAGGTCGTCGCGGCCGCCCCAGCGGGAATGCACGTCGGCCAGCAGTTTCGCGGGGTCGCGCACGGGCGCCAGGCCGGTATCGATCACTGAATCGAGCATGGACGACACTCTAGAATGAATTTTCTTCAGCCGGGAGCTTGCGATGAGTGACCAAGACGATGACGTGCAGAAGTACGCGCTGGGCGCAGTGGCCTTCGTGGTGGCGCTGGTGGTGGCCGGGGTCATCGGGCTGGCCGCGTCGCGCGTGCTGCATGCGCCGAAGGCTGCCGGCCCCTCCGCCACGGCCACGGCCCCAGCGGGGGCCGAGACCTCCGCGGCCGAGCGCATCTACTTCGAGGTCGGCCAGGACAGCCTGCCGGCCGATGCCATCGACGTGCTGAACCGCGTCGCCGAGGCGGCCCGCTCGAGCGGTGGCACCGTGCTGATCTCCGGCTTCCACGATGCGAGCGGCGACGCCGCCGCGAACGCCGATCTGGCGAAACGCCGCGCGCAACGCGTGCAGCATGCGCTGGAGGCGAACGGCGTCACCGCCGACCACCTGCAGCTCAGCAAGCCGGCCGTGACCACCGGCGACGGCGACCCGAAGGCGGCGCGGCGCGTCGAACTGCGCCTGCAATAGCAGCCCTCGCGATGCCCGGGTAGGACATCGCGCACATGCCGTGGCGGCCCTCGCCGATAGGGGCTGCCACTGCGGCAGCCTAAGCTCGAACGAATCCGTTCAAGCAGGGGCTGCAGCATGAAGATCCATCCGCAACGTCACGAGAACCTGAAGAAGATCGTCGACCTGGTGGAGGGCATCGACATCGCGATGCTGACCACCCAGTCGGCCGATGGCCGGCTGCTCGGCCGCCCGATGGCCGCGCTCGAGGTCGACCGCGACGGCAGCTTCTGGTTCTTCACCAGCGAGCGCTCGGCCAAGGTGCACCAGCTCGACCGTGTGAACCTCGCGTTCACCGATGAAGACGACGCGACCTACGTGTCGATCAGCGGCCATGCCGCGATCGTCAACGACCGCGCCCGCATCGACGAACTCTGGACCGCCGCCGCGAAGCCGTGGTTCCCGCAGGGCAAGGACGACCCGGACCTGGTGCTGCTGCGCGTCGACACCGACATCGCCGAGTACTGGGACGCGAACAGCAGCCGGATGATCCGCCTGCTCGCGATGGCCGCCTCGGCCGTCGCCGGCCGGCCGATCGGCCTGGGCGAGCACGAGGTCGTCAGCAACCCGTCGCGCCCGCCGGTCTCGCACCAGCGCTCGCTCATCGGCGATTGATCCCGTGTCGCGGCGTCGTGCGTGGTCGTGGAGCCTGCTCGGCCTCGCTGCCGCCGTGCTGGTGGCGTTCGTCGCCTGCGAAGCCCTGGGCTGGCCGTTCCTCGTCGGCCCGGCGCAGCGGCTGCTGGCCGACACGCTGAAGCGCGATGTCCGCCTCGCCGACGCGCCCGACCACGGCCGCATCCGCCTGCTCGGCGGCTTGCGCATCGACATCCCGATGCTGGAGATCGGCAGCGCCGCGTGGAGCAAGGATCCGTACTTCCTGCATGCCGAGAACGCGCAGCTGCGCGTCTCGTACTCGGCGCTGTGGCGCGCCCACCGTGGCGATGCGCTGGACATCAAGCGCCTGCATGCCGACCGCCTGGTCGTGCACGCCGAGCGCCGCGCCGACGGCATGGCGTCATGGCAGTTCGGCGAGCCGAAGGCTCAGCAGGAGAAAGGCACGCGGCTGCCGCGCGTGCGCTCGCTGTCGGTGGCTGACGGCCAGCTGACCGTCGTCGACGCCCCGTTGAAGGCCGACATCCATGCCGAAGTGCGCTTGGCCGACCAGGACACCGCAGCCCCGTTGCCGGCCGATGCGGCCTCGGCCCCTCGCTCGCTCACCGGCCTCGTCGTGCGTGCGAAGGGCACCTACGGCGGCTTCCCGGTCGAAGGCCGCCTGCGCTCGATCGGCGTGATGCCGCTGCTGGTCAGCGACGACGACGCGCCGCCGGTGCCGGTGGCATTGCGCATCGATACCGGCCGGGCTGGATTCCGTTTCCAGGGCACGGTGACCGACGTGCTGAAGCTCGAGGGCATGACCGGCCGCGTGCGCGTCAACGGCCCGTCGCTGTCGGCGGTCGGCGATCCGCTGGGCGTCACGCTGCCGACCACCGGGCCGTTCGAGATCGACGGCCGTGTCGCGAAGCGCGGCGAGGTGTGGAACGTGCTGGTCGACGACGCGACCGTCGGCAACAGCCGGTTGAATGCGGCGTTGACCTACGACTTGCGACCCAAGGTGCCACGGCTGTCGGGCCGGGTCGCCGGGCCGCGCCTGTTGCTGGCCGACCTGCTGCCCAGCATCGGCGTCGGGCCCGCGCCGGCACCGGCGGTCGCGCCCGAGCAGAAGCCGCCGAAGCGCCCCGGCGATCGCGTGCTGCCGAACCGCGCGTTCGACCTGCCGTCGCTGAGCGCGATGGACGCGGACGTGGTGCTGGCCTTCGAGCGCGCCGAGCTGGGCCGCATCTTCGCGCTGCCGCTGGAGCCGCTGCGCGCGCACCTGACGCTGGCCGACGGCAAGCTCGCGATCACCGACCTGGTGGCGCGCACCGCCGATGGCAGCCTGGCGGGCGCGGTGTCGCTCGACGGCAAGCCGAAGCTCGCGCTGTGGGACAGCGACCTGCGCTGGAGCGGCGTGCGGCTGGAGCGCTGGCTGAACCAGGGCCGGCCCGCCGACAAGCCGCCGTACGTCACCGGGCGGCTGATCGGCCAGGCCAAGTTGAAGGGACAGGGCCGCTCGACCGCCGAGATCCTCGGCAGCCTCGACGGCACCGTGGTCACGCGCATCGTCGAGGGCAAGGTGTCGCACCTGGCCGTCGAAGGGGCCGGGCTGGACCTGGCGCAGGCGCTGGGCGTGATGGTCAAGGGCGACGAGCTGCTGACGATCGACTGCGCGCTCGTCGACCTGCAGGCGAAGCAGGGCGTGCTGCGGCCGCGCGCGATGGTGGTCGACACCCGGGACTCGACGATCTGGGCCGACGGCACCTTGTCGCTCGCCGAAGAGAACATGGACCTGCGCGCCGTCGTCACGCCGAAGGACTTCAGCCCGCTCGCGCTGCGCACGCCGCTGCGCGTGCAGGGCAGCTTCAGCGACCCGAAGATCTCGCTCGAGAAGGCGCCGCTCGCGCGCAAGGTGGGCACCAGCGTGCTGCTCGGGCTGTTGAATCCGCTGGCGGCGCTGATCCCGCTGGTCGACGTGGGCGAGCGGCAGCCGTCGGGCGAGGGGTGCAACGCCTTGCTGGAACGCGCCCGGCAACACGCGGCGCCGGGCGGCGGCTGAGCCGATCGCGAGTTCATCTTGAATTGACGCTGTAACTTGGTTACGCGATACTCGAAAGCCTGGTTACGACCCCGGCCGCGAGGTGCCGCCCATGAAACAAGCCCTGCAGGAAGTCACCCACCGCATCCGCGAGCGCAGCACGCCGACGCGCACCGCCTACCTGGCGCGCATCGACAAGCTGGCGATGCGCCAGCGCGGCTCCGACCGCATGGGCTGCGCCAATGTCGCGCACGCCTTTGCCGCGCTGCCGGCCAACGACAAGTTCAAGGTGGTGGCACAGCGCTCGCCGCACCTGGGCATCGTCACCTCGTACAACGACATGCTGTCGGCGCACCAGCCCTACGAGCGCTTCCCCGACATCATCCGCAATGAGGCGCACCGCCACGGCGCGACGGTGCAGGTGGCCGGCGGCGTGCCGGCGATGTGCGACGGCGTGACGCAGGGCCTGCCCGGCATGGAGCTGAGCCTGTTCTCGCGCGACACCATCGCGATGGGCACCGCGGTGGCGCTGACGCACGATGTGTTCGATGCCGCGCTGCTGCTCGGCGTGTGCGACAAGATCGTGCCGGGCCTGCTGATCGGCGCGCTGCACTTCGGCCACCTGCCGTGCGTGTTCGTGCCGGCCGGGCCGATGGGCACCGGGCTGTCGAACACCGAGAAATCGAAGGTGCGCGAGAAATACGCGCAAGGCCTGGTCGGCCGCGACCAGCTGCTCGCGGCCGAATCGGCCGCGTACCACGGCGCCGGCACCTGCACCTTCTATGGCACCGCCAACAGCAACCAGATGCTGCTCGAGGCGATGGGCCTGCACGTGCCGGGCGCCGCCTTCGTGCACCCGCATGCGCAGCTGCGCGAGGCGCTGACGCGCGAGGCGGTGCGCGCCGCGCTCGCGATCACGCACGGCGGCGGCCGCTACACGCCGATCGGCCGGTTGGTCGACGAGCGGGTGATCGTCAACGCGATGGTCGCGCTGCTGGCCACCGGCGGCTCGACCAACCACCTGATCCACTGGGTGGCGGTGGCGCGCGCGGCCGGCATCCTGATCGACTGGACCGATTTCTCGGACCTCTCGCATGCGACGCCGCTGCTGGCGCGCGTGTACCCGAACGGCAGCGCCGACGTGAACCAGTTCCAGTCGGCCGGCGGGCCGGGCTTCGTGATCCGCGAGCTGCTCGATGCGGGTTACATGCATGCCGACGTGGCCGCGGTGGCCGAAGGCGGCATCGCGGCCTATGGCACGCAGCCGCAGGGCGATGGCGAGCGCCTGACCTGGTCGGCGCTGCCGGCGCAGAGCAACGACGACAGCGTGGTGCGCACCGCGGCCGCGCCGTTCAGCCCGTCGGGCGGCCTGAAGCTGTTGACCGGCAACCTCGGCCGCGCGGTGATCAAGATCTCGGCGGTGCCGGAAGACCGGCACATCGTCGAGGCGCCGGCGCTGGTCTTCAACGCGCAGGAAGAACTGCTGGCCGCCTTCAAGGCCGGCGAGCTGGAGCGCGATTTCATCGCCGTCGTGCGCTTCCAGGGGCCGCGTGCGAACGGCATGCCCGAACTGCACAAGCTGACGCCGCCGCTCGCGGTGGCACAGGGCAAGGGCTTCAAGGTGGCGCTGGTCACCGACGGGCGCATGAGCGGTGCGTCGGGCAAGGTGCCGGCGGCGATCCACGTGAGCCCCGAGGTGCTCGCGAACGGGCCGCTCGGCAAGGTGCGCAACGGCGACATCATCCGGCTCGACGCGGTGGCCGGCACGCTGCAGGCGCTGGTGCCGGAGGCAGAATGGGCGGCCCGCGAGGTCGCGCAGATCGACGCGCAGCAGCAGGAGAACAACGGCCACGACCTGGGCCGCGAGCTGTTCGGCGGCATGCGCCGCAACGTGCTGAGCGCCGAGCAGGGCGCCGTCACCTGGCTTTGAACCTTTCACATTCCCACAGAGAACCCCGCATGAACACGCTCGAACTGGCCGGCCATGGCCCGGTGATCCCGGTGATCGTCATCAACCAGCTGGAAGACGCGGTGCCGATGGCGCGCGCGCTGGTCGAGGGCGGCGTCAAGGTGCTCGAAGTGACGCTGCGCACGCCGGTGGCGCTGCAGTGCATGGAGGCGATCGCGAGAGAGGTGCCCGAGGCGATCCTCGGCGCCGGCACGGTGCGCAGCGTGGCCGATGCGAAGGCCGCGCTGGACGCCGGCTGCAAGTTCGCGGTGAGCCCGGGCTACACCAACGAGATCGGCCGCGCCTGCCGCGAGATGGGCCTGCCGCTTCTGCCCGGCACCGCGACCGGCAGCGAGGTGATGCAGGCCAATGCCGACGGCTATTTCTTCCTGAAGTTCTTCCCGGCGATGCAGGCCGGCGGCATCCCGATGCTGAAGGCGCTGGCCGGGCCGTTCACCGACGTGGTGTTCTGCCCGACCGGTGGCATCACGCTGGAAACCGCGCCGCAGTTCCTCGCGCTGCCGAACGTCAAGGTGTGCGGCGGCTCGTGGCTGACGCCGGCCGATGCGGTGAAGGCGAAGGACTGGGGGCGCATCACCGCGCTGGCCAAGGAGGCCAGCGCGCTGCGCGCCTGATCAAGGGCACGAAGCTTCTACGCGGTCTTCAAGGCAGCTGCTGCGCTCGCCTGCCGGCGGATCAGCAGCACCGACACCGCCGCCACCAGGCAGGCCGCGCCGGCCGCGAACAGCGCCGGGTTGTAAGTCAGCAGCAGCGTGCGCGTGAGCCCCGCGCCGTAGGCCGCGACCGCGGCGCCCAGCTGGTGCGAGGCGAACACCCAGCCGAAGATCATCCCGGCGCGCTCCTTGCCGAACTCCTGCGCGGCCAGCTTCACGGTGGGCGGCACGGTCGCGATCCAGTCGAGGCCGTAGAACATCGCGAAGGTCGCGAGGCCGTACAGCGTGAACGTGGAATACGGCAGCCAGAACAGCGACAGCCCGCGCAGCCCGTAGTACCAGAACAGCAGCTTGCGGTTGTCGTAGCGGTCGGACAGGTAGCCCGACAGCGTGGTGCCCACCAGGTCGAACGCGCCCATCATCGACAGCACCGAGGCCGCCGGCACCGCCGACAGGCCGTTGTCGCTGCACAGCGAGATGAAGTGCGTCTGCAGCAGGCCGTTGGTGCTGAGCCCGCAGATGAAGAAGCTCAGTGCGAGGATCCAGAACGTGCGGTTGTGCATCGCCTCGCGCAGCACCTTGAACGGGCCGAGGAAGTTCAGCGGCGCCGCGGCCGGCACCGGCGGCAGCGGCGTGCCCGCGGGCTCGCCGAGCGACAGCAGCTTCAGCTCGCTCGGGTGGTTGCGCATGAAGAAGGTGACGAGCGCCACCACGATCACGCAGGCGATGAAGATCGGGATCACCGCATAGCGCCAGCCGTGGTGCTCGATGATCCAGGCCGCGAGCGGCAGGAAGATCAGCTGCCCGGTGGCGGTGCTCGCGGCGAACAGGCCGACCACCAGCCCGCGGTGCGCGGTGAACCAGCGGCTCGCGACCATCGCGCCCAGCACCAGCGCGGTGAGCCCGGTGCCGCAGCCCAGCACCAGCCCCCACAGCAGGAACAGCTGCCACAGCTGCGTGATGCCGGTTGCCAGCACCATCGCGACCGCGATGAAGCTGGCGGCGGCCACCATGATGCGCGGCAGCCCGAAGCGCGCGATGAAGATCGCGGCGAACGGCCCGAGCAGGCCGAACAGCGCGAAGCGCACCGCGAAGACGGACGACAGCTGGTCGGTGGTCCAGCCGAACTCCTTCGACAGCGGCTGCAGCATCGCGCCCGGCAGGCCGAGCGCGGCCGAGGTGGTCAGCATCGCGAAGAAGGTGACCGCGGCGATCACCCACGCGTAGTGGATGCCGCGGCGGCCGAGCGAGACGGAAATGCGTTCGGACAGCATGGCGGGTTTCCTCGGCGCGGGCTCAGTCGAAGCGGCGCTCGATCAGTTCGACCTTGTAGCCGTCCGGATCGGTGATGAAGGCGATCACGGTGTTGCCGCCCTTGACCGGGCCGGCCTCGCGCGTGACGTTGCCGCCGCCGGCGCGAATGCGCTCGCAGGCCGCGGCCGCGTCGGGCACCGCGATCGCGATGTGGCCGTAGGCGGTGCCGAGCTCGTACGAGCTGACGCCGTGGTTGTAGGTGAGTTCCAGCTCGGCATGCTCCGGGTTCGGGCCGTAGCCGAGGAAGGCGAGCGAGTAGTGCTGCGACGGGTTCTCGGACTGGCGCAACAGCGTCATGCCCATGATGTGGGTGTAGAAGTCGATCGAGCGCTGCAGGTCGCCGACGCGCAGCATGGTGTGGAGGAGTCGCATGGTGGATGTTCCGTTGGGTCCGTTCAGGAAGCGTCGAAGATGAAGCAGGTGGTGGAGGCGTGGGCGTACAACTTGCCGTCGGGGCCGAGCAGGCGCCCTTCGGCGGTGGCCATGCGGCCGCCGACGTGGATCACGCTGCCGATGGCGCGCAACACGGGCACGCGGTGAGTGACGGCGCGCACGTAGTTGATCTTGAGTTCGGCCGTGGTGTAGGCCTTGCCGGCGGCGAGCGTGGTGTGCACCGCGCAGCCGACGCATGAGTCGAGCAGCGTCGCGATCCAGCCGCCGTGCACCGTGCCGAGCGGGTTGTAGTGGCGCAGCAGCGGCGTGCCCTGGAACACCGCGCGGCCAGGTGCCATCTCGATCGGCAGGAAGTCCATCGTCTCGCCGATCGGCGGCGGGGGCAGCTCGCCGTCGAAGATGGCCTGGAAGAACTGCAGTCCGCTCAGGCCCGCGACCTGTTCGGGGCGGGCCACGCCCGGCGGCAGCAGGCGGGCGCGGTGGGCGGCGGCCTCGGCTTCCCACTGGGCCTGCACGGCGGCGGCATCGACGACGGGTGTGTCCATAGCGGTCGCCCGGCGGGCTTAAAGTTGCAATTGCAACGATTGTAGCTACAATTGTTTGATCATGCCAAGCGCTCCGACGAAGAACGATTCGAAAGTGATCAGCCCCCACGGCTGCACCAGCCTGAAGGTGCGCCAGCTGTCACGCCGCGTCAGCCAGCACTTCGACCGCATCGTCGCCGATGCCGACCTGAAGACGACGCAGTACTCGCTGCTGTCCCAGGTGGTGTCGCTCGGGCCGGTGAAGCCCGGCGTGCTGGCGTCTCACATGGAGATGGATGCGTCCACGCTGACGCGCAACCTGCAGCCGCTGGTGGCACAGGGCTGGGTCACGGTGGGGCCGGGCGAAGACGGGCGCAGCCGCGTCGTCGAGGCCACCGCGGCCGGCCGCGTCAAGCGCGATGAGGCGCGACGCGAGTGGAAGCGGGCGCAGGTGGCGTTCAACGAGCGGCTCGGCGACGAGCGCGTGATCCGGCTGCACGCGCTGATCGAGGAATGCCTCGCGGTGATGAACGAGACCGAGGCTGGCTCGGCGTCCTGACGGGTCCGGGCTCGCGCGGGCTCAGCGCGCCTGGCGTGCGACCTCCGCGCCCGGCTGCACGTCATCGCCGTAGGCCGCCTTCCAGCGCTCGGTCAGCTTCAGGTGCTCATCCAGCCGCGTCCCCGGCAGCCCGTCGTCGACCTCCCAGTTCGCCACCTTCGATTCGATCGCGAAATGAGACACCGGCGTGATCGCCGACGGGTCGTCCAGGCTGCCGACCGAGAGGTCCATGTGCTGCGAGCCCTCGTACGCGAAGCTCAGCGGCGTGCCGCAGTTCCCGCAGAAGCCGCGCAGCGCGAACTTCGACGACGCGTAGGTCTTCGGCGGCTCGGTCAGCCACTCGACCTGGTCGCGCCGCAGGTTCAGGAACGGCACGCGCGTGTTGCCGAAGGCCAGCTGGCACATGCGGCAGTGGCAGTAGTAGCCCTCGCGCTGCTCGGGCGATGCGCGGTAGCGGATGCGGCCGCACAGGCAGCCGCCTTCGAGCGCCGCGTTGGCCGTGCCTGCCGCCGCGCTCATGTCGCCACCGTGTAGTTCAGCGTGAGCCGCCCGCCGTCCACGTAGACGATCTCGCCGGTCATGTAGCTCGCCGCGCTGCTCAGCAGGAAGGCGGCGACGTCGGCGATCTCGCCCGGCTCGCCGAGCCGCTTCATCGGCGTGCGGCTCATGATGCGGGCGCGTGCTTCCTCGCTGCCCAGTACCGCGTTCTTCGCGAGCTCGGTCGCGATCGTGCCCGGCGCCACCGCATTCACGCGGATGCCGCGGTCGGCCAGCGAGAGCGCCATCACGCGCGTCAGCTGGTTGATGCCGCCCTTGCTCGCGTTGTAGCTCGCGATGCTCGGGATCGCCATCACGCTGTTGACCGAGCTCATGTTGACGATCGCGCCGCCGCCGGTCTTCACCATCTCGCGCGCCACCGCCTGGCCGACCAGGAACGAGCCCTTCAGGTTGATGTCGATCACCGCATCCCAGTCGGCTTCGGTGATCTCGAGGAAATCGGCGGCCTTGAAGATGCCGGCGTTGTTGACCAGCCCGTCGATGCGGCCGAAGGCGGCCAGCGTGCCGGCGACTGCGGCATCGACCTCGGTCTTCTTCGACACGTCGCAATGCAGGTAGTGAGCGCGCTGGCCCTCGGCCGCCAGGCTGGCCGCGAGCGCCGCGCCGCGCGTGTCGTCGACATCCCACAGCGCCACCGCCGCGCCGTCGCGCGAGAGCCGCTGCGCGCAGGCGGCGCCGATGCCTTGCGAGGCGCCGGTGATCACGATGACCTGCCCGTGCAGGTTGAACTGGACCGGTTTCATGGAGGCTCCCCAAAGGGAGCGAGTTTATGACCGGGCCGCCAGCCAGCGCGCGAAGCGCTGCGATTGCCGCTGGGCCGCGCTCATGCCGAGCACCGCGGCCAGGGCCGCCGGCAGTGCGAAGACCGGCTCCACCGGGTGCAGGACCAGCGCCGGCGTCAATGCCAGCAGCAGCGCCGCCAGCATCAGCCGCGTGCCCCAGCGGCCGCCCATCCACGCGAAGAAGGTCGGCAGCAGCACCGTGGCCAGCAGCAGCATGGCGACCCGTCCCCGGGTGTCGGCGTACAGGCGCTCGCCCGGAGTCCATCGGCGCTGCAGATGGACATGCACACCGGCCAGCACCCAGGCGATCGCGAGGGCGCCAGCCGGGAAACCCTGCAGTTGCAGCGAGAAGATGAGGTAGCCGCCCAGCGTGGCGGCCAGCAGCAGGTCTCCCGGCTCCTGCGGTGCGCTCAGCATCAGGCCCGCCAGCAGCAGGATGATGGCCGCCAGCGGCACCGCCGGCGCGTAGCCGTCCGGCCCGTACTGCCAGACCAGCGCGGCGCCGAGAATCATCGCCACGCCGTACCAGGGTGCCCTGCGCCGCCAGTGCGCTATCCACGCGGCCGGCAGCACGTTGCCGCGGCGCCGCATGCCGTAGAGCAGCCCGAACGCCAGCAGCAGCGGGATGACGGCGCCGACGGTGACCCCCAGCGCGCGCCAGGTGCCGGTCGCCGCCTCGCCCGGATCGAGCGTGATGATCGCGCCCAGCGTGAAGATGGCGAGCGCCACGGCCAGCGTGCGCATCCACTCGCCGATCTTCAGCGTGCGGACGAGGTCTGCCAGCAGCCCGGCATCGAAGCCGATGCGCGTCATCAGGGTCGGTCCCGCCGCCGCGATCTGCCGTGGCAGCGACAGGCCCATCAGCGTGGCCAGCAGCAGCGAGCGCATCGAGCGGCCGCGCTCCAGCAAGGCCTGCATCGCGACCAGGTCCGCATGCTTGCGCAACAGCTGCTCATCGGTCAGCGGCCGCTTCAGCCCGGCCAGCGCGTCGTGCAGCGCCTGTGCCCGCCACGCACCGATCAGGCGCACGGTGCGGAAATCGTCCAGCCAGTCGAAGTGGGCCTGCAGCATCAGCAGCAGCGCGGACGGCAGCAGCGGGGTGCGCAGCACCAGGTCGGCGAAGCGTGCCGAGGCCTCGGCCTCCTGGCCCAGCGGCAGGTCGTTCAGCTGCCGGCGCAACACCGGCACCAGCGCCTCGAGCGCGGCCGGGCCTTGCGGCACGGTGCGGGTGACGAGCTCGCACAGGGCTTCGGGGGACAGGGATTGCGCGGTCGGCATCTCGGCCGGTACCGAAATGACGGCCGGCTCGGTCGACGGTTCAACGGGTATCACGGACACAACGGGTGCCGGGTCGGGGGCGGTCGCGGTCACCAGCGCTTCGGCCCGCAGCGCCTGCCGATGCCGTGCCCACGCGACCATCCGGTCATAGGCCTCGCGCAGCGCCTGGTAGGCGAGCGCGTCGTCGTCGGGCCGCGTCACCTTCAGCTTCGCGGCATAGCTGCGCTTGATCAGCGCGAGGTCGTCGGTGGGCTCCGCCAGCCCCAGCACCTGCCAATCGTGCATCGTGGCCCCGCCGGTCAGAAGCGGAAGCCGCCGTCGATGCTGTCCAGCGCCTGCCGGAACTGCTGGCGCGCGTTGCGCACCGTGCGCGCGTCCTGCGTGTCGAGTGCCGCTTCGAACTGCGCCATCCAGGCCTGCAGCGCGTTGCGCTCCTCGCCCAGCCGGTCTTCGTACAGGCGCTTCGCGCGCTCCAGCAGGTAGCGGTTCTCGTCCTCGTCGCGCGGGTGGCGCTTCAGCAGCTTCAGCCGTTCGAGTGCCGCCGCGACCGCCGCGGCGTCCATCTGCGTCGAGGTGTTGTGGATCAGCGTGTTGGTGATGCGGCCGCTGGCGGTCTCGCGGGCGTCGACGTCGAGCAGGCCGTTCGCGTCGTAGGTGAAGCGCACCTCCAGCGTCGCCGCGCCGGCCGGGCGRGGCGGCACGTCGACATCGAGCACGCCCAGCGCCAGGTTCTCGGAGCCGACCGGCGATTCGCCCTGGCGGATGTCGACGCGGATGCTCTTCTGGTGGTCGACCACCGTCGAGTAGACGCCGACGCGCGACACCGGCACCGGCGTGTTGCGCTCGATGATCGGCGAGAAGCGGTCGGCCACCATCGTGTCGCCGACCTGCTGCGACGCGACGATGCCCAGCGAGTACGGCATCACGTCGGTCAGCACCACCTCGGCGAGCGCGGCGTCGCGCGCCTTCAGCCCGGCCTGCACCGCGGCGCCCTGCGCGATCGCGAGGTCGGGATCGATGGTGCGCAACGGCAGGCGCTGGAACAGCCGCGTCGTCAGCTGGCGGATCATCGGCATGCGCGTCGCGCCGCCGACCAGCACCACCTCGTCGAGCGCGGCGGCATCGATCTTCGCGTCGTACAGCGCGCGCTCGATCGGGCGGCGCAGGCGCTGCAGCAGCTCGGCGCTCGCGGATTCGAAATCGGCCCGCGTGATCGCGCACTCGAGGCGCCGGCCCTGGTGCACCAGCGACATCACGGCGCTGTCGGCATCGCTCAGGTTGCGCTTGGCCTGCTCGGCGGCACGCCACCAGGCGCCGCCCTGCATCAGCGCCTCGCGCTCGGCGGGCTTCAGGCCGTCGCAGCGCTCGACGAACAACCGGCCCAGCGCCTGCACGAAATCCTCGCCGCCGAGCCGCGTGTCGCCGGCGCTCGCCCGCACCTCGACGACGCCGTCGAAGTACTCGAGCACCGAGACATCGAAGGTGCCGCCGCCCAGGTCGAAGATCAGGAAGCTGCTGTGGTCGATGCGCTCCTGCAGGCCGTAGGCCAGCCCGGCGGCGGTCGGCTCGTTGAGCAGCCGCTCCACCGTCAGCCCGGCCAGTTCGCCGGCGGTGCGGGTGGCGCGGCGCTGCGCCTCGTTGAAGTACGCCGGCACGGTGATCACCGCCTCGGTCACCGGCTCGCCGAGCAGCGCCTCGGCATCGGCCTTCAGCGATTGCAGCACCAGCGCCGACAGCTCCTCGGGGCGGAAGTCGCGCGTGCCCAGGCGCAGCTTGCGGTCGCTGCCCATCCAGCGCTTGAAGCCCTGCGCGGTGCGGTCGGGGTGGGTGCTGGCGCGCTCGCGGGCGGCCAGGCCGACCAGCGTGCGGCCTTCGTCATCGAGGCTGACCGCCGAGGGCGTGGAGAAGTCGCCGTGCACGTTGCGTACCAGCTGCGGCCGCCCGCCCTGGAAGATGCCGATCAGGCTGTTGGTCGTGCCGAGGTCGATGCCGACGATCATGGTGCGCGGCGCGGCTCGGCCGCGCGAATCCGAGAGGCGCCGAGGATATCAGCGCGCGCGGTCGAGCCAGATGCCGATGCCCTGCGCGTTCAGCTCCAGGTCCATCGCGAGCAGCGCCAGCGCGTCGTCGCGCGGCACGCTGCTGCCCAGGCGCTGCAGCCGCGCCGTGTAGAGCGCCGCGAGGCCGGCCATCAGCGCGGCGTGGCGTTCTGGCGCCGGCAGCGGGCGCAGCCGCTCGCCGAGCGCGACGATCTCGTCGACCTGCGCCAGCATCATCTCGCCGAGCCGCGGCACCCCCTCGACACAGCCATAGTGCGTGAGGTACAGCCGCTCGGGGTGGAAGCCGAGCATGCGCTGCACCGACTGCTTCAGCGCCTCGGGCTCGAACTGCACCGGCGTCGTGGTCGGCAGCAGCCACGGGCCTTGCGCGGTGTCGAACTCGCGGTAGCTCAGGCCGAAGGTGTCACCGGTGAAGAAGCCGCGGCTGCGCTCGTCCCAGATGCAGTGGTGGTGGCGGGCATGCCCCGGCGTGTCGATCAGCACCAGCGGCCGGCCGGCGAGGGCGACGACCATGCCGTCATGGCTTTCGACGACGCGCGCGGCCGGCACCGGCACCACCTCGCCGTAGGCCCGCGTCACCTCCTGCGCGCCGTACACCGCGCGGGCGCCGTTCAGCAGCGCGAGCGGCTCGATCATGTGGCGCGCGCCGCGCGGGTGGGCCAGCAGCTTCGCGCCGGGCAGCGCCTGCATCAGCGCGCCGGCGCCGCCGGCATGGTCGAGGTGCACGTGGGTGACGATCACCCAGTCGACATCGCTGCGCTGCAGCCCGGCCGCGTCGACCGCTGCCAGCAGCCGCGGCAGCGAGTGCGTGGTGCCGGTGTCGATGAACGCGCCGCGGCCGTTCTCGACCACCAGGTAGCAGGCATCGAAGGCCGGGCGGTGGAAGCCGGTGTCGATGACGTGGATGCCGAAGGCAGGGGTGTCGACCATGATCGACATTCTCCTACGGCGAACTCGGACGTGACCGACAGCCAGGGCGAGAGGCGGCTTCCAGACTGGGTGCCTCACTTGACCTTGATGAGGAATCCACGATGAGACTGCCTGTACGGACCACCCTGCTGATCGCCGCTGCCGCCTGCGGCCTGGTCGCCACCGCTGCCCATGCCCGCTCCGACGAGTCGTTCATGAAGGAAGCCGCACAGGCCGGCAGCGCCGAGATCGAGGCCAGCAAGCTGGCGCAGACCAAGGCGCAGCGCACCGACGTGAAGACCTTCGCGCAGACGATGATCGACGACCACACGAAGGTGGCCGACGAACTGAAGGCGCTCGCCGCGAGCAAGAAGGTCGACCTGCCGACCGGCCCGTCGATCACGCAGAAGGGCGAGCTGAAGCTGATCGACGCCGGCGCCGATGCGAAGTTCGACGAGCGCTACGTGAAGGCCTTCGGCGTGAAGGCGCACGAGGATGCTGTCAAGCTGTTCGAGCAGGCCGCGAAGGAAGCCAAGGACGCCGACGTGAAGGCCTTCGCGCAGAAGACCTTGCCGGGGCTTCAGCACCACCTGGAGATGGCGCGAGCACTGCAGCCCGCGAAGCCCTGACCGGACTATTGAGCGGCGACCGCTTCGACCTGGATGCGCAGCGTCACGTCCATGTTGAAGTGCCAGTCCTTGCCGGCGTCGATGCCGAACTGGTCGCGCTGGATCGTCGTGATCGCGTCGGCGCCGCACATGTCGCGCTTGAGCATCGGGTGCGGGACGCACTTGAGCCAGTTCAGCTTCAGCGTGACCGGCTTGGTCACGCCGTGCAGCGTCAGCTCGCCGGCCACTTCGGTCGGCACGCCGTCGACCACCTTGTCGAATCGGCCCTTGTAGGTGGCCTTGGGGAATTTCTTGACGTCGAACAGCTCCTTGCCCTGGGCCACCTTGTTCAGCGCGTCCTGGCCGAAATCGGCACTGCCGGGCAGCACGGTGATCTCCAGGTCGCCGGTGCCGGTGGCCTTGTCGTAGTGCACCGTGCCGCTGCTCTTGTTGAACTTGCCGCGCCACACCGAGATGCCCATGTGGTCGGCTTCGAAGCTCGGGAAGGTGTGGTCGGGGTCGATCTTGTAGGTGACCGGGGCGGCGTGGGCGGTGGCGGCGATCAGCAGGCCGGCGGCGGCGACAAGGGCAAGGCGCATGGGGAATTCTCCTGGAGGTGGGTTGAGGTGAACGGCACCGGATTCTCGATGCATTCATCTTCACGACGAATCAGCCGGGCTCCGATCGACATGAGGCCGCAGCCCGGATAGCGGGCCGGGTTCAAGACGTTCTGGACGCCGCTCGGCGAGGCCTGCGGACATGCGCGGCATGAACCTGCCTCACCGCTTCTGCTTCGTTCTTGGCGCGCGCAACGGCGGCTTTTCGCGCCGCTGGGCATCACCGCATGGCAATGGTCGCACTCGCCCAGCGGCGAGACGATGACCGGCGGCGGTCTGCGGCTGCGCACGCGCGACTGGGCCGCGCTGGCGCAGCTGCTGCTTCGGCAAGGCGCCGGGCCGGACGGCGCACTGCTGGCGTCCGACCAGGTGGCCGCACTGCTGAGCGTGCGGCGGTCGACGCCCTTCGGGATGGCGTACGGCGAGCTTTTCTGGCGGCGTGACTACGACCTGCGCTGCGGTCGCGTGAGCGCCTGGATGATGTCGGGCAACGGCGGCAACCACGTGCTGGTGCTGCCCACGCTCGACGCGGTCGCCGTGGTGACACGCACCCACTACGACCAGCGCGGCATGCACCCGCAGAGTTTCGATTTCATCACCGCGCTGCTGGACCGCCACGTGTGCGGGCCGGCGCCACGCTAGTCGCGCTGCGCGCGACCAGGCTGGACAGCTGCAGCGAGACGAGGTCGAGGCGGTGCAGGTTCATGCGATCAGCGCCTCCAGGCTCTTGCGCGTGAACGGCTTCGGCAGGAAGGCGGCCGCGGCCGGCCAGTCGGCACGCTGCGCATGCACCTCCGGCGGCAGGCCGGAGCTCAGCACGATGCGCTGCTGCGGCCAGTCGTGCGCAATGCGGTGCCACAGCGCGATGCCGTCGCCGCCCGGGCCGAGCATCACGTCCGACAGCAGCAGGTCGAACGGGCCGTGCGCCACCATGCAGGCGAGCGCGTCGTGCTCCGATGCCACCGCGGTGACGGTGGCGCCCAGGTCGTCGAGCAGCGCGGCAGCAGTGGCTCGCACGCTGTCGTCGTCTTCCACCAGCAGCACGCGGGCCGCCGCACCGCGCGCATGCACCGCCGCGCGCGGCAGCGGGGCCGGCACGCCAGCACGCGAAGCCGGCAGCCACAGCTCCGCCGTCGTGCCGCGGCCCTCGGCGCTGTGCAGCACCAGGCTGCCACCGCACTGGCGCATGAAGCCGTCGACGATCGCGAGGCCCAGCCCGCTGCCCTGGCCCGGTGCCTTGGTCGTGAAGAACGGTTCGGCCACGCGTGCCTGCACCTCGGCCGGCATGCCGTGGCCGGTGTCGTGCACGCGGACCACGACCGCCTCGCCGGCCGGGGCCACGCAGGCACTGTGCGCGACGTGCGCGACCGACAGCGTCAGCGTGCCGCCGCCCGGCATCGCGGCGGCGCTGTTCAGCGCGAGGTTCAGCAGCGCGTTCTCCAGCTGGCCGCGGTCGGCCAGCACCGACAGCGCGGTGTCGGCGCTGCTTGCGTCGATCCGCACCTCGATCGCCGGCCCGACCGAATACTCGACCAGGTCCTGCATCTCGGCCAGCATGTCGTCCACGCGCACCGACTCCACCTCCAGCGGCTGGCGCCGCGCGAACACCAGCAGCCGCCGCGACAGGCCGGCCGCCGACTCGGCCGCCTTGTGTGCGCGCGTGGCCAGCGCGGCGACCCGTTCGTCACCAAGCAGCCGATGGCGCAGCAGCTCCAGGTTGCCGAGGATCGCGCTCAGGAAGTTGTTGAAGTCGTGCGCGATGCCGCCGGTCAGCTGCCCCAGCACCTCCATGCGCTGGGCCTGCCGCAGCTGCGCCTCCATCGCGCGGCGGGCGCTCAGGTCGCGGCAGACGGCGACCCAGCCGCCGTCGGGCATCGGGTGGCTCAGCATCTCCAGCACGCGACTGCCCGGCAGGTGCAGCTCGGCCGATGCCGCGATGCGGTGCCGGCCGAGGCGCGCCGCAGTCTCGGCCGCGACCGCGCGCCAGGTGGCACCGGCCGGCAGCGCCGCGTTCAGTTCGCCGATCGGCACGCCGCGGCGCAGCACGCCGGGCGCGAACGGCAGCAGGCTCTCGAACTTCTGGTTCCACACCACCAGTGCGCCGCCCGCGTCGTACACCGACAGGCCGTCGTTCATGCCGTGGAACACGCTCTCCAGCAGCCGGCCCTGCGCATGCAGGCCCTGCGTGAGCCGCTGTTTCTCGAGCAGGTGGTCGCGGAACACCTGGAAGGCGCGCGCCAGCTCGCCGATCTCGTCCGGGCGCGAGATCGCCGCGCTCGGCTGCGCCACGTCGCCGCCGGCCAGCCGCGTCATCGTGCGCGTCATCGCCTGCAGGTCGCGCAGCACGCGTTGCACGTACAGCGCGCCGGCCAGCGCCGTCAGCACCGACAGCGCGCTCACCAGCACCAGCGCCGACGCGCCCGAGGCCACCGTGCGGCGCACCGTGTCGCGCCGCTCGGTCGACACCTTGCGCAGCTCGGCCACGTAGGCGCTGGCGCGCGCGCCGAGCTGCGTCGAATGGCTGCGCATCAGCTGCACCACGGTGCTGAGCTGGCGCTCGGTGCGCAGCTGCCGGCGGCGCAGCTGGAACGCGCCGTCGTCGCCGAAGCACAGCGCCTGCAGCGCGGCGGCGAGCGCCGGCAGCCGGCGGTCCTCGCCGGCCTGCTGCGCGAACACCCACAGCGCCTCGACATCGGCCTCGCTGCGGCCGAGGGTCGTGTACTCGTCGGCCAGCTCGGCGGCGACCAGCGTGCTCCAGATCGACTGCAGGCTCGGGCCATCGCGCTGCACGCGCACGCGATTGCGGAACAGCTGGTCGCCCAGCGCGTCGAGCGTGTCGCGCTGGCTGCGCAGCTGGGCCTGCTGGCGGCGGCGTTCGCTCGACAGCGCGAGCAGGCTGGTCAGGTCGCGGTCGATGCCGTCGAGCATCGCGGTGGCCTCCAGCCGCGAATCGGCCTGCGTCGGCAGGTCGCCCGACAGGCGGCGGATCTCGCCGAGCAGCACGCGCACCAGCTGGCTGTCGTTGCGGCTGGGCGATTGCAGGTCGCTGTCGGCGATGCTGGGCGCGACGGCGGCGAGCTGCGACACCTTCTCGGCCAGCTCCAGCACGCGCGCGATCTCGGGCATCACGCCGGCCTCGAAGTCGTCGAGCGCGCGCTGGTTGTGGCGCATGCCGGCGATGCCGGTGACGGCCAGCACGATGGTGAGCAGCAGCAGCGCGAGGAAGGTGGCGAGCAGGCGGGTGCGGATCGCGAAGCGGGCGGGGATCTCGCCGGGTGCCGGCGGCACGGCCCTCGCGACGGCGTCGTTCACGGGTCAGCCGCGCGTCACCGGCACGCCGAACACGTAGCCCTGGCCGCGCTCGGTGCGGATGTAGGCCGGCTGGCGCGGGTTCGGCTCGATCTTGCGGCGCAGGCGCAGCACCAGCACGTCGACGCTGCGGTCGTAGGCCTCGGTCTCGGTGCCACGGAACTGCGACAGCAGCTCGTCGCGCGCCCACACGCGGCCGGCCTGCGTGACCATCGCGGCGAGCAGCGCGAACTCGCCGCGCGTCACCTCGCAAGGCTCGCCGCTGCTGCGCGCCAGCGTGCGGGCGGTGCGGTCGAGCACCCAGTCGCCGAAGCGGTAGCGCTCGTGCACCGGGTCGTCGGGGCGGGCGGCCGGCTGCGACAGTTCGGTCGAGCGGCGCAGGCTGGCGCGCACGCGGGCCAGCAGTTCGCGCCCGGAGATCGGCTT